>WALJ01000134.1 GCA_015522885.1 Thermoplasmata archaeon | reverse complement strand
CCATTATATAAGTTTTGCAGAGGAGATATTGTCAACTAAAAGAGATAGATTTAAATATCTTCTTCATTTATTTTTTTTGCCTCCGATTCTGAAAATATGATTACAGTCGTCGACCTGACTTTGTTAACTTATATTGCAGAGCATAGCCCCTTCCTTAGGTCGCTTCGCCCTCTTTCAGAAGGCTAGACGAGGAACGATAGTTCCGAGCTTTACTCCTGAAAAGGAGTAATAGTCAGGAGAATTCCTCCATAATTCTCCTTCGTGACTACCAGTCGGAGACATCATTAGTTTAGAAGGTTATGTCTCCAACTATAGAAGCTTATGTCTCTGACTATAAAATCGAAGAAAACAGAGTATCCGATGAATGGATGAGAATATATCGTTAGATTGACAATATTCGGAAACAATAACCTTTATACACCTGCAATGTATAGGGTATTTCAGCGCTCAACTCCAGAGGAAAAGGATGATAAATGGCGGAATTCTCAGAGAAAATCGGGAAATACTTCGATGAACTCGAAACGGAGGCGGAACGATGTTATCGGATAGCGGACAAAGCAAGGAAGAAGCACAGAGACCCTGTCGACGAAGTGGAGATTCCGAGGGCCAAGGACCTTGCCATGAGGGTGGAGAAACTGCTTTTGCAGCAGGGATACCCGGTGGAGGGGGTGGCCGATGAGATAAGGGAGCTGAGCAAAGAGCTGGACAACAGAGAGCTCGTTGCCATAGAGATGGCGAAAAGGACCGCGGAGAGGCTGGGAAAGACCCTGAATACCGAAGAGGCCGTAGACACATCCATAAGAATCGGCCTCGCGGTTCTGACCGAAGGCATACTGGTTGCGCCGCTCGAGGGAATTGTAGGTGTAAAGATAAGGGACAACGACGACGGCACGAAATACCTCTCCATATACTTCGCAGGCCCGATAAGGTCCGCAGGAGGGACAGGGCAGGCTCTCAGCGTACTCATAGGGGACATTGTCAGAAGGAAACTGGGCATATCGGAGTACAAACCGAGGGACGAGGAGATAGAGAGATATAAGGAGGAAATCCCGCTCTATGAAAGAGCGCAGCACCTTCAGTACAAGCCGAGCGCCGATGAGATTGAGGTCATCGCAAGAAACTGTCCGGTCTGCATAGACGGGGAAGGAACGGAAAAAGAGGAGGTCTCCGGTTACAGGAACCTGAAGAGGGTTGAGACCAACAGACTCAGAGGAGGTGCCTGCCTTGTCATAGCGGAGGGTATGTGCCTGAAGGCCAGCAAGATAAAAAAGTATGTGGATTCTCTTAATATCGACGGCTGGGGCTTCATAGACAAATACATCTCCGAATACGGAAAAGCAAAGTCGGATGAGGGCAGGCAGGTCGGGCCGAACTACAAGTTCATAAAGGATGTTCTGGCCGGAAGACCGGTATTCTCTGGGCCTAGTGCAAAAGGAGGTTTCAGGCTGAGATACGGCAGAGGCAGAACGACAGGTATAGCCGCCATAGCCGTGAATCCGGCCACGATGTACGCTCTTGACGATTTTCCCGCTCTCGGAACGCAGATAAAGATAGAGAGGCCGGGAAAGGCGGGAGTCATAACACCATGCGATGCGATAGAAGGCCCGATGGTGGAGCTGAGAAACGGAGATTTCGTGCAGGTCAACAGCGGCAGGGAAATGAAAAAGCTGAGAAAAGATGTGAAAAGGATTGCGGATGTCGGCGAAATACTGATACCCTTCGGGGAGTTCCTCGAGAACAATCATCCGCTGATGCCAGCCTCATTTTCTGTCGAATGGTGGGAACTTGAGGCCGAGGAAAAATATGGAAAAATACCTGAAAATCACATGGAATGGAGCAGCGATGAGGCGTTCGAATTCTCGAAAAAATACGATGTTCCCCTGCATCCCAATTTCAACTTTTTCTGGCATGAGATTAGTATTGGCGATATAGAAAAATTGAGGGAATATATTGCGAAAAACGGAGAAATCGATGGAGAAAAACTGAAAATCCCGAAAAATTCCGAGATAAAGGAGATTCTGATAGGGCTCGGAGCTCTCTACAAGGTCAAAGACAATTTCTATGCGGTGGAAAAAGGAAGAGCTCTCTCTTATTCTCTGGGTTTAAAATCCACGAAAAACGGTATAAAAGGTGGTAAAGCTCCTGATGCTAAGGACGGGCTGGAACTTGTCTCGAAGCTCTCCGGTGTTAAGATAATGGCAAAGGCACCAACCAGAATAGGGGCGAGAATGGGCAGGCCAGAAAAGGCCAGGGAAAGAAAGATGGAGCCGGCACCTCATGTTCTCTTTCCCCTGAGCACAAACGGAGGAAGCCAGAGGCTTGTGAAGGAAGCTGCCAGAAAGGGAAGGATAAAGGTTGAAGTGGGCATAAGGAGGTGCTCGAATGAAAAATGCGGCAAGAGGACCATACTGCCTTACTGCCCCGTTTGCGGAAGCCCGACAATATTCGAAGGGCGAATAAAAGAGCAGGAAATGCCGATAAAAGAGCTTCTTTCTCAGGCTGCGGAGAATATCGGGGAGCGCATACCGGATATAAAAGGCGTCAAAGGGATGATTTCAAGAGAGAAAGTTCCCGAGATACTCGAAAAAGGAATTCTCAGGGCAAAACACCGCGTCTTCGTGTTCAAGGACGGTACATGCAGGTTCGATATGACAGATGTGCCTCTCACCCATTTCAGACCGCGTGAGATTGGCATAGATGTGGAAACCGCCAAGAGTCTCGGTTATATCCGGGATAAGGACGGCAGAGAACTGGAGGATGAAGAGCAGGTTCTGGAGCTCATGCCTCAGGACATTGTGGTTTCGGTAAAAGCCGGAGAATATCTTGTCAATGTCTCGAGGTTCATAGATGACGAGCTCGAGAAGATATATGGCCTGCCGAGGTTTTACAACGCAGAAAATGCAAGGGACCTCATAGGGCATCTGGTCGTCGGTCTCGCTCCGCACACATCCGGCGGTGTCCTTGCCAGAATAATAGGATATACAAAGGCGAACATAGGTATGGGACATCCTTATTTCCATACCGCAAAAAGAAGGAACTGCGATGGTGACGAAGACTGCATCATGCTTCTTCTCGACGGACTGCTCAACTTTTCGAGGTCGTTTCTGCCATCGAGCAGAGGAGGTCTCATGGATGCGCCTCTCGTTCTTACGACAAAGATAAAACCCGCGGAGATAGACAAGGAAGCGCACAATCTGGATGTTATGGGCAGATATCCGCTTGAATTTTACAGGGCCACGCTGAAATATGCGAACCCGAAGGATGTCTCGGATATAATGGACCATGTGAAAAAGAGAATAGGGGGGCCGGAGCAGTATGAGGGTCTGTGCTTTACCCATGATACCGCAGACATCTCCGAAGGGCCTCTCCAGTCGAGATATACGGTTCTGAAGTCAATAGGAGACAAAATAAACGGTCAGATGAGCCTGGCGGAGAAGATAGATGCCGTCGATGCAAAATATGTCGTCGAGAGGATAATCTCCACGCACTTTGTAAGGGATATCATGGGGAATATGAGGGCATTTGCGACGCAGAAGTTCAGGTGCACCAGCTGCGGAGCCAAGTACAGAAGGGTCCCTCTTTCCGGAAAATGCGACAAATGCGGAGGGAAGCTTGTTCTGACAGTCCATCAGAGCAGTGTGGAGAAATATGTGGAGATAACGAGGAAGCTTGCGGCGAAATACGAGATATCTCCTTATATGGCCCAGAGGGTCGAGGTTCTGGCCAGAAATATGGAGTCTCTCTTTGACAACGAGGAGACAAAACTTAAAAGCCTCGACAATTTCTTCTGAGCATGCGAATCCTTGTAATCTCCGATATACACAGTTCCGTCAGGTCCGTAAAGCAGATTATCGAGGAAACGAAGGAAGTGAATGTAAATCTCACGCTAATCTCGGGGGACATCACCCATTTCAGCAGAGCCGATGCTCTGAAAATACTCTCTGCAATCCCCGGCAAAAAGGCCGCAGTGCCGGGCAACTGCGACGCTCCTGATATCACGGAGGTCTTTGAGGAAACGGGAACCATCGATTTGCATGGAAAAAGAGCTGAAATAGAAGGTCTTGTTTTTGCGGGTCTCGGCGCATCAAACCCACTGCCATTTTCCACCCTCTTCACCTACTCGGAAGAGAGAATATTCACAATACTGGACTCTATCTGTAACGGAGCCGATGTTCTGGTAACCCATACCCCGCCATACGGCATTCTCGACCGCACCGCATTCGGGCATAGGGGAGGAAGTGAGGCCATAAGAAAGGTCGTTGAAAAATACAGACCCAGATTGTCGATTTTCGGGCACATACACGAGTCTCCGGGAATAGAAGAAAAAGACGGGACTGTCTTCGTGAATCCCGGGCCGGCAAAGGACGGGAGATTTGCTATAATAGATATCGATGATAAAATCTCAGCCGAATTGCATCATTTAGCCGAAAAATAGTATTCCAGTACCTTTCTTTCGCTTTTTCTCAGCATCTCCGATAGGGTGGAAATGGACATTCCGAGGCGCTCCGAAAGCTCCTTTATGTTCACCTTTTTCGGATATTCGAAATACCCCATCTCATAGGCTGTTCTGAGTATCTCTTCCTGCCTCTCAGTGAGCAAATCCTCCTTTTCAGGGTCTCTCAGGGATATTATTCGTATACCGCATCCATCCTCCTCAAGCTTCGAGATGAAGCGCCTGAGATTGCCCCTTTCCTCAGTCATTATCCTGAGAAGAAGAGAACCGTCTTCCGTGGTAACACCATGGGTCAGAAAGCAGTCCGTTCCCGGTATCGCCCTGCATATCGCACATTTGTTGAGCTCTACGGTTCCGAGAATGCTTCCTTTGCCGACCTTCGATATCTGTATCTTGCAGATGAAAGGGTTGTCCTTGAGGGACTGAGAAACATCTGCTACGGCATCTTCCGGACCCCTTATCTCCACAAGGCTCTTTCCTCCTTCCGTCTCTTCCGAAGGTATCCAGCCCAGAAACTTTATTCTTACAGGATACTTCAAGAGGATATCTCTTATCCAGCTCTCGCTCATTTTTACGGCCAGCGTGGCCTCAATCATAAGCTTCCTCCTGAATTCGACAAGCAGACCATGGTGCCCAAACCGAAGGGGCTTAAAAAGCTTTGGCGAAAGATTTGCCTGTGGGACGGCATTGGGACAAAATTATCCCACACCTCTCACACTGAAAATATTGTGAAGCACGCCGATGGCAAACACAGCCATCTCCCTTCTGTCTTCCCTTCTCTGCCTTATCTTCCTTCTGCTCTGCAGCACCACTCCCATATAGAGCGTAATTCTTCTTTCACATAGATTGAAAGAGCCTATCGGGTGCCGATTATACATCTCTTATCTGCTGCCGGAATTTCAGCTTTGCTTCCCGATACATGCTCCTTTTCCTGCAACTTCGTATGCATTCCCCAAACATACGCTTTACAGCGGAGAAT
>WALJ01000133.1 GCA_015522885.1 Thermoplasmata archaeon | reverse complement strand
GATACCTGCTATTCCCCCCGAAAGAGGTGAAAGCAGCATCAGAGCTGCTCCAACGAGGGCAAAAAGCAGGGCAATACGCTTAAATTCTTCTTCTCTTCTCATGATATTGCCTCCATATCCACATAGGGAATGACAGTATATAAAGCTTTCTATCTTTCAGATATGGTGAATAAAAATCATAGAAAATTGACGCTCCGAAGAAATGCAGAGGGTGGCGTGCCTATGTTAAGAGATGAGTGAAAAAGAATTTTGTCCGTAGGCGTTTATCCTATTTATGCAAACCGAGGCACTATCTCCGGAGCATATCCCATAACAGTTCTTCTATGCTTATAGCTTTGGTATGTTTTGAGAAATTGCCTATGCAGTTCGGACAGGCGCTCACTATTGTCCTTTCACCTGCCTCTGCAATCCTTCTGTCAGCCATTTTCTTTGTAAGCGAGGGCTCGTAGAGTGCAAGGCTCCCACCGGCACCGCAGCAGAGAGAGCTCTCTCTGTTGTGCTCCATTTCCTTGTAATCAGCGTTAGGTATCGATTTTATGAGGTTTCGGGGCGCATCATAAACCCCGAATACCCTTCCGAGATGGCATGGGTCATGGTATGTTATAGGCTCGGTTCCGGCCTCGAAATCCTCCGGTTTGAGGCCTTTTTCATCCAGATATTCTACTATATGCTGGAACTCGATGTCAGAAACATCGGTATGATTGGGATAGACCTTTGCGAACATGTAATAGCATGAAGGACATGAGAAAAGCACCTTTTTTACCCCTCTTTTTCTTATTTCCCCGAGGTTTTTCTCCATCTGCGCTCTTATCTTCTCTTCGGGCGCTCCGACATTAACCAGTGGCGCTCCGCAGCATACTTCATCCAGAGTTGTGAAATTCTCTTCGAGGTATTTCAGAAGGTTAACGGCAGCGATACCCTGAGCATGACCGGTCTCGGCACTTACCTTGCAGCCCATGAAATATGCGACCTCCGCTTTTTCCTTGGGTGCAAAGCCTGTGAATGCCCATATAGGCTCCTTTTCCTCTCCATAGGTATGCCCTTTCTCGCTTATATTGCCCGCAAAGTTCTTCTGCTTTTCAACGGCCAGTTGGGGATAAACGACCTTTCTGGCGGCCTTTATCACATCCACTATGTGTACTCCCGATGGGCAGGTGCTGTCGCACATGCCGCAGGTTGTGCACTCATAGAGCCTTTTTGCAACGCTCTTATCCGGTTCCAGTTCTCCCGTATAAAGCCCGTAGGCAATCTGCACCCTACCTCTGGGGCTCGAAGCATCAGTTAGAAGTACATTCATCACCGGACAGGTCACAGTACAAAATGAACAGGACGTGCACTGCATCATCTCCGAGACATACTCTTCGAGCATCACTCATCACCCCCAAGGTTCACGGGATATCTCAAATCCACGAGAATCCCATCGTCCCACTCAACATTCTTTCCCGGATTCATTATGTCATTTGGGTCGAGCGCTCTCTTTATCCTCTTCATGACTTCCATGCTGTCCTTTTTTTCCTTCCACATGAACGGAGCCTTGGTTATTCCTATTCCGTGCTCACCGCTGACCGTCCCGCCAAGATCTATCACGAGGTCATACATTTCCCCGACCATCTTCTCGGCGTCCTTCCACGCCTCGGGGTTTCTCGGGTCAATAAGGAAAATCGTGTGCAGGTTCCCGTCCCCGGCATGTCCGTAAACCCCCAAGACTACATGTTCATGCTTTTTCTCAATCTTATGGAAGCCATAAACCGCATCGGGAATCTTTGATATCGGAAGGGACATATCGTCGGCCAGAGAGACCATGAACATCTTCCCCTTCGCATACTGGGACATCGAAGGCAATACAGCTTTTCTCGCTTCAAGCCATTCTGTCTTTTTCCGGAGGTCGGAGCTCACTCGGATATCTACAGCTCCATTCTTTCCGGCGATTTTCTCAACCTTTTTCAGGTCATTCTTTATGTCGTCCGCAGTACCTTCCAGTTCTATCATGACGACCGCATCAACAAGTGGGAAATCCACACCTCTTGCATTTATCACGCTCTGAAGGCATACTCTGTCCATGAACTCAACGGAGGCGGGTATGAGCGGATATGCTATGATGTCGGAAATCGTCTGGCTGGCCATCTTTGTGTCCTCAAATGCAGCGAGAACTATGCTTGTGTCCTTTGGGAGCGGTGATATTCTCAGGGTTATTTCGGTGATTATCCCCAGAGTACCTTCACTTCCTGCTATGAGCTTTGCCATTTGATATGAAGAAGCGTCCTTTATTGTGTGCGTACCAAAGTGTGCAATCTCCCCCGTGGGAAGCACAACTTCAAGTGCCATCACATAATCTCGTGTCGCTCCGTATTTCAGGGCTCTCATGCCGGATGCGTTCATAGCGACCATCCCGCCTATTGTTGCGACATTTCCGCTACCAGGGCTCGGTGGGAAGAAAAAGCCGTATTTATTCAGTTCGGCGTTCAGCTGGTCATTGATGACTCCTGGCTCGACGATCACCTGAAGGTCCTCGATTCTGACTGCCTTTATTTCGTTCATTCTCTTAAATGACATCACCACCCCGCCCCTTATCGGTACCGCTTGACCTGCAAGAGCAGAACCGCTGCCCCTCGGCGTTATCGGAACCCTGTATTTGTTGCAGAGTCGAACTATTTTCTGCACTTCTTTCGCGCTCTTCGGAAACACTATTGCATCCGCCTTGTGATGGTGAATGGATGCATCGAAACCGAAGACATATGTGTCCGCAGGTGCTGTGCTTACCCTTTCGCCGAGAAAATCTTTTAACTCTTTCAGCATATCGAACGGAATCATGCGACGGAATCCTTCGGAGGATTAAATAATCTTTCGGTCGAAAAGTGCGGACTATATTATTTTTCACTCTTTAAATATGCATCGAGGAACGAAGTTCCGAGCTCACAAAAGACTATATAAACCCGCTTCGATGCTGTTTCGTGAGCTCTCCGATAACCATGAGGGACCCGGTCCACGGCGACATATTCCTCGAACCCGAGGACATTCGTATAATCGATACCAGAGAGATGCAGAGGCTGAGAGGGATTAAACAGCTGGGTACGGCGTATCTCGTTTACCCGGGAGCGCTCCACACGCGCTTTGAGCATTCCATAGGCACAATGCACACGGCATCGAAAATAATCGATTCCCTGCGGATGAACGGTGCGGAGATTTCCGGGGATGAGGAAGGGCTTATAAGAGCGGCAGCACTGCTCCATGATATAACGCATGTCCCCTTCGGACACACATTCGAGGACGAGAGGAAGGCATTTCCGAGGCATGATATGGACGAAAAAAGAGAGCGACTTTTTCTGAGGGAAGGAGAACTCGGAGATGTTCTGAGAGCTATGGGTATAGTTGATGAGATTTTCAGGGTCCTTTACAAGGATGAGGATAATTACATCTCGGACATCGTCAAGGGTACGATATGCGCCGACCTCCTCGATTATGTGCGCAGGGACCTTTATTTCACCGGAATAAATGGAAATTATGATGATAGGATATTCAGATACTTCACCATGGAAGACGGTCGGCTCATGTTGAACATGGAGAAATCAGGGGAATTGAGGAGGGATGCACTCTCAACCATAATCGACATACTCAGACTGCGCTATATACTCACCGAAAGGGTCTATTATCACCATGCGAAAGCTTCCTCAGGCTCGATGATTGCAAAGGCTGTGGAAATGGCAGGAAACGGGAAAAATGGACTGACAATGCAGGACCTTTACTGGATGAGCGATGATTCGCTTATAGATTTCCTGATTTCGAGTGATAGTGGGGTGAGAAGGCTTGCGGAGGGCGTAAAGTACCGGAAATTGTACAAGAGGATTTACATGGTCTCGGGCGAGAGGCACAAGGAGAAGTTCGTGCCGTACCACGCTTCACCTCCAGAGAATCCGAAAGGGGCCCTGCAGAACAGGGAGAGCGCGGAATGGGTCATATCCTCGTCTCTCGGTATAGACTTCGAGGACATAATCATCCACGCCCCGAGCATAGACATGCAGATGAAGGAAGCGGATGTGCCTGTAAAAGTGCCGAAGAAGGGAATAATAAATCTGGCTTCGATGGTACACGAAGTCCCCGAGATAAAAGGATTCATAGAGAACTACCGCAACCTGTGGAAGTTCTATGTGTTCGCAAGCCCGGAGGCGATAAAGAAGGTCGGAAAAGAGAAGATAAGGAAGGCATGCGAGAGGCATTTTGGGGTTAGGAGTGAGATATAGGTCCTTGTTTTACCCGCTTTTCGAGCTCTCTCCGCATTAAGGAATAGGAACGGATAAACTTATTACGGAGAGCGCTATCCCTCAGCATGGACGACAAAGAGAGATTGGAGCGCATGTTCTCACCGAAAAGCATAGCGGTCATAGGGGCATCCAGAGAACCCGTTAAAATAGGCCACGCGACGCTCCTGAACGTGCTTGTCAGCGGCTATCCCGGGAAGGTATACCCGGTGAACCCTCATTCGGATGAGATAATGGGTCTGAAGTGCTATCCCAGTGTTCTCACAATACCTGATGAGATTGATCTTGCCGTAATAACGATACCTGCGAGATTCGTTCCGAAAGTTGTCGGAGAATGCGCAAAAAAGGGAGTTGCAGGGGTGATAATCATCTCGGCGGGCTTCGGGGAGATAGGGGGAGAAGGAAAGGTTCTGGAGGATGAGCTCAGAAAGATAGTCGAAGAAACAGGAATAAGGATAATCGGACCGAACACCATGGGATACAAGAATCCGATTGACGACTTGGATGCATCATTCGTATTCGGCATGCCTGACCCCGGGGCCATAGCACTTGCGAGTCAGAGCGGAGCATTATGCATAGGTATGATACACCATGCCAATAGGGAAAGAATAGGGCTTTCAAAGGTTATAAGCGTGGGAAACAAGATAGATGTGAGCGATGCGGAGATAATAGAGTATCTGAGCAAGGACCCGCATACGAAGGTCATAGCGATGTACATAGAGGGGATAAAGGACGGAAAAAGGTTCATGGAGGCCGTCAGAAAATGCGACAAACCCATAGTTGCCATAAAGTCCGGGAGAACGAAGGCGGGTGCGGCGGCGGCTGCCACCCATACCGGTTCCCTCAGCGGCTCCGACCGGATATACGAATCGGTGTTCAGACAGCTCAGGATACACAGGGCAAGAGATACCCCGGAACTATTTGATTTTGCAACTGCGCTCGCGAGACAGCCGGCGCTCAAGGGAAAGAACATAGGTATTGTTACCAACGGGGGAGGTGCGGGCATACTTCTCTCAGACGCTCTGGAAATGGAAGGGTTGGATGTTGCCGAGATAACGGAGAAAACCAAAGAAAGGCTGGCAAAGGTGCTTCCCGAGATAAGCACTCCGAGAAATCCGGTGGATGTCATAGGGGATGCGGGTTTCTATCTCTACGAGTCTGCGAGCCGAATCCTACTTGAAGATGAGAATGTCGATGGTCTGATAGTTGTCTGTGTCCATGCGGGATACGCCAGACCCAAGGAATATGTGGGAGCGCTTAAAAAGCTTGTAAAAGAGCATAAAAACTGCGGAAAGCCGATACTCGGATGCTGGATAGGGGGCGAGGAGATGGAAGGCGTGATACTGGACCTCAAAGAGGAAAAGATACCTGTGTATCCATCGACAACAAGGGCCGCCAGAGCCATGAAAGTCCTCAGAGATGAATGGGAAAGAGTTCCTGAAAATAAGGGCTGATCACTCGGAGACCAGTTCGGTCCCGTACCTCTTTATGTATTTCTGCAGGTATACGAACCACCATGCATTGGCTATGGCAATCACGGATAAAAAGAGGGCTACATATATCACAAAATAATCCGGAATGTTTTTCATAACCTTCACATGGAAAGTACCCGTGCCGTTTCCGTCTATGAGTAGAGTATATTCGTAGTACGTCTGTGTTTCCGGAGGATATACCATCGCGACATCATCACTTGATGCCTTAGAAGAGTATCTCGCATTTACCGTGTAATTTATCCCCGGATAATACACATCTTTATCGAAAAGAAATATCTTGTAATCCTCCGGATAAGCCTTTGCCGAGACCTCTACGCTGTTCTTCATGAGGCCGAAACGGTCCACGGAGCTGAAATCGAAGGTGGCCGTGGAGTTCTTCATCTGTATCTCATGAACCTCCGCTGCAGAACTCTCTATCACCTTTTCTGATACCGGATTTGCGAAGACGACAATAAAAACAAGGGCTATTACCACGATTTTTACGGCATTTCTGGATGCCTTCTTGGCCGTGAAGTATTTCCCGGAGTCCGAGTCCTGGTTTCTCATCTCAAGTATGGTGAAAAA
Source organism: Thermoplasmata archaeon (assembly GCA_015522885.1). Taxonomy (GTDB): domain Archaea; phylum Thermoplasmatota; class Thermoplasmata; order WALJ01; family WALJ01; genus WALJ01. Next base: position 4,449 of record WALJ01000133.1, on the reverse strand, counting down.
GAAGGACTCGAAACCCATGGCTATCAGCATTATGAGAACAACATAAATAAAGAATTCCATGGGAAAATAGAAGGGTTTGAACTCCGCACCCTGAAGAAGCGAGAAAAAGAAGCCCATACCGATCATGGCTGCTATCTGTATCATGTATGCCCTTGTTTCAAGGGACTTTATGCGGTTGAGATAGAAGGTCTTTTCAAGGACCTCATCAGCCCGGCTCATGCACCTGTATCGCTCTTCAAATAAAATACTTATCCAATGTCCTTCCACGAAAGTATCGGTTTTTTTGCTGCCATCACATCGTCGGTCCTTCTTATCGCTGTGTTGTAGGGTGCATTCTTCAGTTTCTCGTCCTCTTCCCCCAGTATCTGGACGAACGCTCTCGCAAACGCATCGAGTTCTTCACGGCCCTCGCTCTCGGTGGGTTCTATCATTATCGACTCGTGAACCAGATGCGGAAAGTATATGGTCGGAGCGTGGAAGCCGTAATCCAGAATCCTCTTAGACAGGTCCAGAGTCCTCAGACCCCTTTCCTTGAGCTTATCTCCGCTGAGAACGAACTCGTGCTTTCTCAGCTGTTTGTACGGCATGTCCAGATGCTTTTCCAGAATTGCCCGGAGATAGTTGGAGTTAAGAACCGCCCCTTCGCTGGCTTCTTTCAGGCCTCCCGCTCCCAGCCTCTTTATGTAGAGCCATGCCTTGAGAAATACCCCGAAATTCCCGTAGTATGCCCTTATCTTCCCTATGCTGTGCGGTATATCGTAATTCAAGAAATAATTCTCGCCATCGTAATCCACCAGTGGAACAGGCAGAAAATCCTTAAGATGCTCTTTTACACCGACAGGCCCTGCTCCCGGCCCTCCGCCTCCGTGCGGCGTGGAAAATGTCTTGTGAAGGTTGAAGTGCATCACATCGAAGCCCATCTTTCCCGGGTTTGTCTTCCCCATTATCGCATTCAGGTTCGCACCGTCGTAGTAAAGCAGAGCGCCGGATTCGTGCACCATCTTCGCTATTTTCACCACATTTTCTTCGAATATCCCGAGGGTGTTGGGGTTCGTCAGCATGAATGCGGCGGTTCTATCCGAGAGTGCGGCTTCAAGAGCTTCCAAATCGACCATTCCGTCCTTTGATTCTATCTCTATTACCTTAAAACCGTTCATCGCGGCGCTCGCCGGATTCGTTCCGTGGGCGCTGTCCGGCACTATGACCTCATCCCTACCATTGCCGTGAAACTCATGATACGCACTTATTATCCTCAATCCTGTGAATTCTCCGTGCGCTCCCGCCGCAGGCTGAAGGCTCACGGCATCCATACCGCCTATCTTCGCCAGATAGCTCTGCAGTTCGTACATTATTCGGAGAGCGCCCTGAACTGTTCGCTCATCCTGATATGGATGGATGTCGGATGCCTTTTCCCATGAAGCGATTTCCTCCGAGTACTTCGGGTTGTACTTCATCGTGCATGAGCCTAAAGGGTAAAAACCGGTATCAACACCGTAGTTCATCTGAGAAAGCCTGAGAAAATGCCGCACGACCCTGTTCTCGGGGATTCGGGGAATATTCAGGGATTTTCTCCGAAGCTTTTCCGGAATGTCCGTCTCGGTCTCGGGAAAATACTCATTGTCTCCGAAATCCTTTATCTCGTTCAGCACTGGTTCATCATAGGCCGCCTGTCTGTACATGGAAGCACCGCTCCGGCATTCGGCTCTTAATTTAAGCCTTCGCTTACTTGAATATCTCTCCCGTCCCATTGTACCAGAATATGAGGTCCATGGCAGGCATTGGAACCTCTATCTTTTCTGAAAAACCCCTCATTTTTTCCTCGATTTCGAGGTATCCTTTCTTTGTTAAGGTCTTTGGGATTTCCTCAATAACCCCTGCGCTCCCCAGATTCCTGAGTATATGGCGGTCGAGGATTGCCAGATTCTCTCCGAGGCCGACATTCCTTAGAAAGTGACTGGCTTCCTTGTAACCATAGCCGTCTATGTTCTTAACGAGCCATTCTCTCGCCTCTTCGGGGGTTTTAAAGCGGTTGAGGAGCGCTCTTATCCCCTTTCCTTCGGGAAATCTATCTCTCAGTTCTATGACTCGTTTTGCCTTTGTGTATTTGAAGCGCACACCTACGAGACACTTCGTTATCTCCCCCTCGCTTCCATTGAAAAGTACATCCCATTTCATACACTCAACTGCCGCCCAGCATACCTTGGCCTTTGATTGAGGTGTCAGAAGGCAGAACGCCATCTCCGCAAATATGTCCTTTTCATCGCCATTCTCCCACAGGTTCCTGAACTCCGCGAGCCTAGAATCTATCTGCGGTTTGAGTTGGGTGCAGAGCGCTCTTATCTCAGCGGGATGCATGTGAGTGGAACACCGCGGGGCTTAAGAATATGTTGGCCGAGGATGCGATGAAATCCTGTCGATGGTGGTTATGGACAGCTCCCAGATTGCTGGTCGCATGTGGTTTAGGGCGCCATGCTATGGAACCGAATCCGTTTTTCGGGTCTCCCCCTTAAAAGCCCGTGCTTCTCCTTTATCTATGGTCTTCGACCGGACTTTTCGAGCTCTTCAGGAAATGAGGGATTTTGTCCCTCACTCCTCTTTGAAACTTTCCACGGCCCCTTTATAGAACTCCATCTCCCTCTTTGAAAGCGGCTTGACCTTCTTCAGCGCCGTATCGAAGTGCTTCTCAAAGACCTTTACGGCTTTCAGGCTGTTTTCATCCAGTTTTCCGCCGTTCTGGATGTACTCTCTGATGGCCGCCATGGTCGCCTCGTTGCATACGGCCTCGATGTCCGCACCCGTGTATCCTTCGGTCTTCTCGGCCAGCTCTTCCACGTTCACATCCCCTGAGAGCGGCTTATTTCTCAGGTGTATCTCGAATATCTTCTTTCTGGCTCCTTCATTCGGCACGGGTATATAGATGTGCCTGTCGAAGCGCCCCGGTCTGAGCAGAGCGGAATCTATCATATCGGGTCTGTTGGTTGCCGCTATTACCGTCACACCCTGCAGGTTCTCCAGTCCGTCCAGTTCCGTGAGCAGCTGGCTTATCACCCTCTCTGTAACCTTCGTTCCGGTCTCCACACCTCTCTTCGGAGCTACGGCATCCATTTCGTCTAAGAATATCACACAGGGTGCCGCCTGTCTGGCCTTCCTGAATGTCTCTCTTACGGCCTTTTCGCTTTCACCTACCCATTTGCTGAGGAATTCCGGCCCTTTCACGCTTATGAAATTGGCCTCGCTCTCCGTGGCAACAGCCTTTGCGAGCAGGGTCTTACCGGTACCCGGGGGACCGCAGAGCAGTATTCCCTTGCTCGGCCTCGCACCCATGTGACTGAACAGAGGCCCGTATTTCAGAGGCCATTCAACAGCCTCTTTAAGTTCCTGTTTTGCCTCTTCAAGACCTCCGATATCGTCCCAGCGCACATTCGGTTTTTCAACGATGACTTCTCTCATGGTCGAAGGATTCATCTCGCGGAAAGCATCCGTGAAGTCCTGCCATTTGACCGTCAGATTGTTCAGCACCTCCCGAGATATGGTTTCCACCTCGACATCTATGTCGGGCATCATCCTGCGGAGCGCTCTCATTCCAGCTTCCCTTGCGAGGGCTGCCAGGTCCGCTCCGACAAAGCCATGCGTCATGTCGGCCAGTTTCTTCAGGTCAACATCCTTATCAAGAGGCATTCCTCTTGTGTGTATCTGCAGTATCTCGAACCTTCCCTGTCTGTCCGGGATGCCTATCTCAATCTCCCTGTCGAACCTTCCCGGCCTTCTCAGTGCGGGATCTATGGAATTCGGTCTGTTGGTGGCTCCTATGACCACAACCTTACCTCTGGATTTCAGGCCGTCCATGAGCGCGAGAAGCTGTGCAACCACTCTGCGCTCCACTTCACCCTGAACTTCATCCCTTTTCGGTGCGATGGAGTCTATTTCATCTATGAAGATTATGCTCGGGGCATTTTCCTCCGCCTCTTTGAACACATTTCGGATGTTCTCCTCGCTCTCTCCGTAGAACTTGCTCATTACCTCGGGACCGCTGAGATAGATGAAATTCGCATTTGTTTCACTTGCGACAGCTTTGGCTAGGAGGGTCTTACCCGTACCCGGCGGACCGTACAGGAGAACTCCTTTAGGAGCTTCGACACCGAGTCTATCAAAGAGCTCCGGATGTCTGAGAGGCAGTTCTATCATCTCCCTGACCTTTCTTATCTCGTCTTTTAGCCCTCCGATATCTTCATAGGAGACCCTCGGTGTCTTCGGAATCTCTTTCGCAGGTTTCTCACTTATCGCGATATTCGTATCGCCTGTTATTATCACGGCATCTGCGGACGGTGAGAACGAAACCGCAACAAGGTCTATCTTCCGCCCCATCACATTGAGTTCTATCATATCTCCTCTTGAAATGACCCTCCCTTCGAGTATCTGGGAGAGGTATTCTTCACCGCCCATTATCCT
>WALJ01000132.1 GCA_015522885.1 Thermoplasmata archaeon | reverse complement strand
TACTCCTTCCCCTATATTCCCTCGGTGACCCTGTGGCAAAAAAGAAGCATCATCGGCAGTTTGAGGAGAGTTCCGCTGAGGTATAAGATTATGGCAGTTCTATCTGTTTTCCTGATGAGCGCCTATGCCTTTGTTTCCTTTGTGGGAGGAGGGGCACCGGTTGAGCCATAAAAGGTGTTAAAATGGGAATCGGTTTTGGTTTATTGGCAATATTTGGATTGATTTTATTCGGCATTCTGTTACTTATATTCTCTTTAAAATATTTGGCCAATAGAGGAGTATTGAACCGTAAAAAGAAAATGATTGCCGCATTGCTGGGTATAAACATAGTATGGTTATCTGTTTTTGGCAGCCTATTTCTTGTCCTAAATTCTTCATGCTTTCCATCGGCATTTAGACTTAGTTCGTGCTGTCCAGACATTAACATAGATTCGGACGACAATGTCAATATCTATTTTCTGAGCTATGAAAACACTCCTGAAAGCTACTATCATATCACCTATGTAAAAATCGATTCTTCAGGAAGAATTATAGATGGTCCAAAATTCGTGGAGAATAGTACGGTTGACGACAGTTTCGAAAGAAGTGAGACAAACATAACAGATAGGTTTGGAAATAGATATATATTAAATATTAGAGAATATGGAATTCCAGAGAGAAATTTTAATGAGACAGCATACATTTTGTATACAAAAATAAACAACAATAATGACGTCATTATAGAAAATAAAACTATTGCACAGCATGAGCCCATTTCACACTGTGATGGTTCCCATGCCCCATCGATTTTCGGAATAAAGATGAAACTTGATTCTAAGGACAACTTGCATATTGTATGGTTTGTCAACAGAGGTCCGGGAAACTATTTTGAGGTTTACTACATGAAACTAGATAGTGAGGGGAATATCCTTGTACCTCAAACTAGGCTTTATGTGTTTGATTATGGAAATTTAGCCATTCTTCTAGGGCTTCTTGCCATCGTACCGGTGCTTTCCCTTATTTTTTACTTCCTGAGACATAGAAGGTATAAAAAAGATGTGCCAGAATCAAAAGAGCGCAGTGAAAAAAAGAATATAGTGCAAAATAAGAAAAATAGTGAAGGATAGGATGAGTAGTATAGAAGGTTATTGGAATGGCAGTGTTGTAGAGGGAATATTTGTGACATGGACAACCAGCAATGCAACCATTGACAATCATGTAAAATATATAGATAGCAACTATACCAGTACAGATGAATCCCTGTGGTATGATGCGATAGCAAAATCCAACGCAACCCGTTCTCATCACGAGGCGATACTAACAAATGTTACAAAAAATGTTGAATGCGCCTATAAGCCATATTCTACCATAGCTTCCACAGGAGAGGCCGTAAACGGAACGATAGGATTTTTCACAGCCTTTCCAGATGCGGATGGAGACGGCCTTCATGATGCGGAGGAAGACTACGGTTGGATGGTAGTTATAGATAAAACACTAGACGGAAATGCACCGTCTATAGGAACCCACTATCCTGCAGGCGAAAATGGAAATATTCGGTCTTCTCGAAATAATATGGATTCTGAGGGGGATGGACTAAATGATGCTATGGAAAAAGCTCTGTTCACAAACCCACAAAGCAATGATACAGATGGAGATGGACTAAATGATACAAGCGAGGTAAATATCTATGGTACAAAACCGACTGTTATAGATACAGATAAAGATGGAATTGCTGATGGAAAAGAGATAAAATATTGCAAGACAAATGCTACAAATGACGATACAGATGGAGATAATATAAAAGATGGTATGGATATGAACCCCCTTGGAAATCTTGTAATCGCTGTGGAAATAATGGAATGGAGGCAGATAGATCCTGTTGATCCTTTGAGTACTGGAGATTTCTATGTGAAGGTTTCAGTTGACGGCACATCTCAACAGAGCAGGACATCAGCAGTACTACTGCAATCACTGCCATACATGGTTTGTCGAGACTGGAAGCACACCTGCATCTTTTCCAATTCTACTGGGATTTCGTGAGCAAATTCGAGAGAAACACCTCACCTGCAATGATGGAAGGATTAACGAGCCACTTGTGGACATGGCAGGATTTCTTGATGCATCATTTTGCAGTATAAATTAGGACAGTACCGAATGGTTTTAGAAGACAGAGATACTGCCTTCGACCAGCATTTCCGTGATCTTGTCCACATTCTCCAGCCAGTTGTCCACTATTCCCTCGATAGTCCCCTTTACCTTCGAGAGCGGAACTCCGTCGGCCATTATCAGGTTTGCGCTTGCGAGCAGGGGCCGGTCTATCGGGTGACCTATCTGTGCCAGTATCCTTATCCTTGTCTCTTCCACATCTCCGCCGGCCTCCTTCATTATGTCCTCCGCAATCTTCATCGACAGAAGGTTATATAGCTTTCCAACATGGGTTACAGGGTTCTTTCCTGCCGCTGCCTCCATGGACATCGGCCTGTACGGCGTTATAAGCCCGTTTACCCTGTTGCCTCGGCCCACAGAGCCGTCGTCACCGTTCTCCATGCTCAGGCCGGTTACGGTGAGATAATAAACTCCCTGTTCGGGCAAATCCGCCGTGTTGATATAAAGCTCGAAGTCCCTTTCGATTATCTTCTTTCCGTGGTCCATTATCCTGTTGTATATCTCCTCTTTAAGACTGAGATATTCGTCGGCATCTTTCAGATATCTGTCAACCATGGCCGCAGCTATCGTGAGGATTATCCGTTGACCTATTCTCGCACCCATGACCTTCACATCCTCTCCCAGACCCTTCAGCTCGAACCTCAGCTTTCCGTTCATGAATTTCTCGGTCTCCAGAACAAGGCGCTCCGTCTCAGAGAGGGGCGCATATCCCACACCGAAAGATGTGTCATTCGCAAGGGATTTCTGAGTGTCATAAACGCTTCTGAGGTCCACCGAGCCCTGACCTATCCTGCAGTTTATAGTTATGTCCTCTTCCGGGTCTATATTTGGGAAATTGTCCTTTATCTGCTGATGTGCGGCCTTTACGGCTATCGTCCTGTACGGTATTCTCTCGTTGTCGACCATGGTTGTAGCTCTTCCCGAAAGAAGGATATACACGGGCTCGAGAACTATGCCTCCTCCGAACCTCGGACGGGACTGACCGCCCACTATCTCCACCTGATCCGTGTTGTGGTGGAATATCCTTCCGTAGTGCTTCATGTAATATCTGGAAAGTTCTCTCGAAACTGCCTCGGCTATGCCGTCGGCTACGCTGTCCGGATGCCCTATACCCTTTCTCTCAACCATCTCTGTCGGGGTCCTCGGTATTGGTGGCTCATCAATCTGTGAAACAACAATATTTCTTGCCAATTTATCACCTCTATATTTTGCCGCACATCGCCGTCTGTCATATAAGTTTTGTCGCACTCGCCGCTACAATCTCTCAGATAAACAGATTATTTAATGTCCTGTTTTACCCCCGTGAAGTCCAAGACCCTGCGGTTCGGAGCCCTGCTTTTCTGCGTGATGACATGGGCGCTCTCCTTTCCCGTGATAAAGTATCTTCTGATGTATTTCGAACCCGTTTCTCTTTCGACGATGAGATACCTGCTGGGCTCTCTCGCTCTCCTGATTCCTTTCGCCCTCAAAAGAGAAGTTATAATCCGAGAGATGAGGGAGCGATGGGGGCTTTTTCTCGTGTTCGCCCTTGTGACCGTGCCGCTTCCCGACCTCTTCCAGAACTTCGGCATGAGGCTCATGTCCGCTGATACGGCCGCATCTGTCGCCAGCATACTGCAGTCAATGGGCCCTCTTTTTGTCCTCATCCTCGCAGCGCTCTTCCTTTCCGAGAGAATAACTGCGTACAAAGGTCTGGGCGTCGGGATTTCATTTGCCGGAGCCGCACTTCTGGCAACGAACGGCCTGAAAAACATAGAGCTTGGGAATGCAGCGGGTGAGAGCCTCATACTCCTCTCCGCTTTCTCCTATGCGGTCTCCGGAATAATCGGAAAAGAGCTTCTTTTCAGGTCCTCCCCCGCATCCGTGATAATATGGTCGTACTTCTTCGGAGCCCTCTTTCTTCTGCCGGTCTATTCCCTGAATCCCGTGCTTCCTACGATTGACACCCCGATTCTTCTCGCGCTCCTCTTCCTCTCGGTGCTAACGCTCGTACCTTACTTCCTCTGGTATTGGGTTCTGAAGGAGAGCGAGGTTTCAAAGCAGTCCGCATTCATATTCCTCATACCTTTCTTCGGGGTGCTGTTCTCCTCGATATTCATGGGCGAAAGGCTTTCACCGGATATGGCGCTCTACGGGGCTTTGATAATCTTCGGGGTGTGGGTGGCTCAGAAGGGGAGAGCAGGGAAAACGGAATGAGCCGTTTGCAACAAACCCTTTTATAGTCTCCGACCTGATTGTGTCTCCGGCTATATTTTCCGGGCTACGCTTTGGCCGCAAGGCATAAACGGCAGTCCGAGCCGATAGGCGAGGCACGGACTTTCTGCTGGAAGTCAGTATCTGCACCCCACCGCGTCTGTCCTCTCAGCCATTCTTTCAGTATTTTTCAATGAAATTCAGCACTATGGCCTTGCTCTTTTCCTGATTCGTCTTCGCTCTTTTCAGTATCTCCTGAAAATTCGGTATCTCACCGCTTATTCCATGAGCATAGTTATCAACGGAGCAGATGGCAGCGAATTTCATGCCAAGTTCCTGCGATAACGCTGCTTCGCTTCCCACGGTCATCCCCACGATATCCGCATATCTGCAATACATTCGTATCTCCGCCTTTGTTTCCAACCTTGGTCCCAGAGTCTGGAGATATACACCGCCATAACGCACATCTATGCCCAGTTCAAGAGCGCTCTCCTTCAGCTCTTTTCTCAGCTCTTCATCGAGTTCGGGAGCGATATGTTCCACTCTGTCCTCGAAGAAGGTATCGACCCTGAACGGGCTGATGTAATCCTCGGGAATGACTGTGGCCGGCGGTTTTATTCCCTCTTTCAGGCTTCCGACTGAGCCAAGAGATATGACATTTTCAACCCCGAGGCTGTGGAGCGCATATATGTTCGCTCTGTGGTTTATTCGGTGAGGCGGTATGCTGTGCTCCGGGCCGTGCCTTCTTATGAAGGCCGCTCTGTTCTTTTCTATCTCGACTATCTGGACCTTCGAGGAAGGCTTTCCGTACGGTGTTTCCGCCTCGAATTCCTCCAAGATCTCAGCTCCGAGCTCGTAGGCGCCGGAACCGCTTATTATTCCTATCTCCACCTTCATTCACCCACCACCTTCACGATTATCCTCCGCCTTCTGGGTTTGTTGTCCAGCTCGATGAAGATAATCTGCTGCCATGTCCCCAGTTCTACCTCTCCGGCGCTTATCGGAACGCAGAGGTCCGGTTTCAGAAAGGATGCTCTCACATGGGAATGCCCGTTGCCGTCGTGCCATCTTTCGTGGTGCTCGTATTTCATTTCCTTCGGGAAGAGCCTTTCCAGAGCTCTCGGGATGTCTTCCAGCAAACCGGGTTCGTACTCTACGGTCGTTATTGCGCCTGTGGAGCCGGGGACGAAGACGAGCGCTATGCCTTCTTTTATCGAGGAGCGCTCCACAAACTTCTGTACTCTATCGGTTATATCTATTATCTGAACCTCACCTGCTGTTTCCACTTCGATGTTTCCGGTGTATGAGGGCATGAACCGTCATATCTTTATACTTA
>WALJ01000131.1 GCA_015522885.1 Thermoplasmata archaeon | reverse complement strand
TAGCAGATGTGTGGGTGAGATTCAGCATCAAGAACCATGCCATCAAACTCCAAAGAAGGATGAGATGCACTGTCTACTGTTTCGTTGTGCCAGTTCTCGCCGTCAAACCATGCGTATTTAAGATAGTCCGTTGCATAATCACTTACCATATAGACTATATAGGGGCGATTCTCGGAATCAAGGGCTATTGATGTCGAATAGGCAACCCCTGCTTTATCAATAGTTTCTATGCTCCAGATATTTTCTTTCATCGTTGCATATTGGATGGCGTCCGGAGTTGGACAGGAGCTATCTAGAACCACATAAGAGATATGAGGATTTCCAGAAGAATCGAGTGCTATGGAAGGAAACATAGAATCCGAATTGTGGGTCGGGTCCACATCTATAATATTCCAATCTTTACCATCCGATGATGAAGCATAGGATATGGTATAACTCCCTTCATATGCGATATGAGGATTTCCCTGTTTGTCGAGTGCCAATGATGGATACAACCCTCCCTGATGAGGCAGAACCTCTATGTTCCATTCCGTACCGTTATAGTACACATATTTTATATCAAAATGACTTACATTGCAATAAACAGCATGCGGATTGTTGTTATTGTCCAAAGTCATGGATATCTGAACCACAGTATCAAAGCCATTCTCAATAGTCTCTATCGTCCATGAATCAGTAGTGGATGTTACCGAGAGAGAATTCAATGGTAGAATAGCTATCAAAAGTAAAGCCACCATATAAATTGCGCTCAAATTTCGCATCTACAGACCTCCTTTGAGTTGTTAGTTGTCATTGCAATGGGCCCATCTATTCCCGGGCCGTGTGTGTATGAGATGAGAAGATTGCCGGATGGGTCATAGTCTCCTATTCTGTCCTCCCTGTCGTAGAGGTGGTAAGTGATTTCGGTTCCGTTATCCCTCATGATTCTATCGCCGTTTGGAACATATCTTTAAGACATATTTATATCTTTCGTTGCTCTTTAATCAAACCCATTCTCCCTTCTTATTCCCTTCCTTTCCACACTTTCGGATAGATTCCCCTTTCCATGTAAACCCTTTTCGGCCTTGCGGCGATGCCCTCATTCTTCTTCAGCATCTCCATCGAGGTCATCTCCGCTGTTGCGCTCTCCACCACCTCGCCCTTCAGTGTGAATACTGCAACCACATCCCCTTTCTTTATACCTTCATCAACAGAGACCACTCCTTTCACCGACAGCTCCGCACCGTGGCATAGAGCACCCACGGCGCTGTCTTTGACGACAATCTTCGGTATTTTATCGAACAGCCTCTCTATCGGCAGGAGCAGTTTTTTCAGATGAGTTTCATCTCCTTCCTTATAAAATTCCCACGCATCTTTCAGTTCGTGCAGAGTTACGGCATCCCTTTCCGTGAAGTGAGCGCTCCGGGTCCTCCTGAGCTCCAGCATGTTAGCGCCCACTCCGAGAGCCTCGCCAATATCGTGGCAGAGGGTTCTTATGTATGTGCCGGATTCCACATCCGCTCTGAAGAGGGCATAATTCCCCTTCATCTCCACGAGTTCCAGCCTGTATACGTTCTTCGTTCGCAGAGCCCTTTTCACCGCTGCCCTTACCGGAGGCATCTGATATATCTTTCCGGTGAATTCCTTGAAAATCTCTTCGACATCCTTTCTTCCCACATGGCTGTGGAATCTCACGACACCGACATATTCCTTTCCGTACGGGAGCAGGACTTCCAAGGCCTTGGTGGCTCTACCCACGGCAACCGGCAGAACTCCGGTAACATGCGGGTCCAGAGTGCCGCTGTGTCCGGTATTGTTCACACCGAGAATGAGTTTTACCCATGCGGACACCTGATGGCTCGTCGGTCCCGAAGGTTTATCGACAACGACTACGGATGATTTCAGAAGCTCCTCGACATTTCTCTCTTCCGGCCTTTTTCCGTACGGTCCCGGCCTGAGACCTTCATATCTTGTGAGCATGTACTATACCTGCCCTGTGAAGGATTTTTTCGGCCATCGACTCCGGGCTCATGTTATCGGATTCTATCACGATGTCGTATATCGAGGTGTCCCTTATCTCAAATCCGTAGTATTTCATATATCTCCGATACTCGGATTCCTCCCTCGCAAGTATTTCCCGCTCCACCGTCTTCTCGTCTTTGTTCTCTCTTCCGGCTATCCGCCGTATTCTCACAGGAAGCTCCGCAGTAACATATATCCTGAAAGCAGGTATCCCGTGTTTTTTCGTGATGTATCCCGTGAGTCTTCCGTCGAGTATTATCTCATCCCTTTCTCTGGCTATCTTCAGCATCCGTTCATCCAGCTCCCGGTCTATGCTGTCTTCATTCTCCGCCATCTTGCCGAATTCTTCGAGACTCACGCCCCTTTCCTCTGCCATCTTCCTGAATATCTCTCCGGCATACACTATATCCATGCCTGTTTTTTCGGACAGGATCTTCGCAAGGGTCGTTTTCCCGCTTCCGGGCGGTCCTCCGATGGTCAGCCTCACCCTATACCTCCATTTTATTCAGTCTCTTTTTCAATATGAATATCTTTCCCGCACTCCTCACCGCAAAGCTGAACGGTATCGATGCAAGCGAATAGAGAAGTATCCATGACTGCAGGACATACGAAGAGAAGAGGTTTACATTGAGATACCACGGCACGGAGATTATTCTGTAGGGAATTGCGTTTATGAACATCCCGAGCCATGCGAACATCGCTATGAATATCACGAAGGTGTAAGCCATTATCTTCCACTGCGAACCCATGGTGCTGCTCTGCATCTTCATGAGCTTTGGCTGCATCTTCTTCAGCTTTTCCACCTTTGTCGTCTGCTTTTTGAGCTGTGCTTCCCTGAGTGTTTTATTGAATGCCTTCATGAGCTTCTGCATCCTTGCCTGTCCTATGAGGTCCGTGTGCCACAGGGTTACCACCGTTGAAAAGGTACCCATGATTATGCTCGCAAGAAATATCGTTATCAGGGGGTAATGCCCTCCGAAACCTATGAGTGGCTCGAACAAAAGACCTACAAGAGCGCCGAGAGTCATTCTCATCTCGTTGTCGAACATAGACCATATAGCGAGCAGAAAGAGGAAGATCGTGATGAATCTGCCGGTATCAAAAACTTTGACAGGGGGTTGAGCGGGAGGGTTTTCCGCTGTTTCGGAGCCTTTTTCCTCCAGATTATCCCTCCTTTCCGAAGAACTGCCTGAGCATCGGATGCATCTCCATCATCTGCTCCTTGCCCATGGCCTCATACATCTGGATCATGATACCTACGGCTAGCAGGACCCCTGTTCCGCTGGTATTTCCCACCGTTCCTATCAGGTTGGCTCCTGCGGCAAGAGCGCCGACAAAGGCACCGCTGAAGTCGGTAACAGCAGGGATATATCTCTCCAAAACCTTCTCGAGGACCCTCGGGTCTCTTCTGAATCCGGGAATCTGCATACCGCTTCTCTGTATGTTCTCCGCAATGGCCTTCGGACCCATGTTTGTCGTTTCTATCCAGAACCTTGCGAATATCATGGAACCTATTATCATTATCGATACATAGACTATCACCCGGAGAAGCACGGAAATCCATGCATGGCCTGTGCCTGCCAGATATCTGCTCGGATAAACCAGAGGCATTAACCAGTCGCCCACACCCCGTATGGTCGAGAGGTACCACGCCATACCTCCGGACGGCCTTGTCTGCCCCGGTGCATAGAAGCCGAACATCCAGTTATGTCCCAGAACCGGGAAATTCTGGAATGCGGGATTTGTCCAGAAGAGAAGTGCGAACATGCTGATATTTGCCAGCAGTGCGGACATCAGTATGACCGGTATGTTGGATGCGTAAATCAGATTTATCGGGTATCTTCCTCTCGCACCTCTGGCCCTTCCGTGTGCCAGCGGCAGTTCCACCCTCGTGGACTGGAAATAGGCAACAATCAGAAATATCGTGGTCGTACCTATGAGAGCTATTATGGGATTAGGATTTCCGAGGAACATTCGCTCGAATCCGCCGTTAGCCATCTGCGGAGAGGATATATGCGTGAGATAGAAAATGGTTTTCGGCAGGGTTCCCGCCGGTATTCCCGTGGTCTGATACGGTTCCCAGTTGAATGTACCGACGACTATCGCCTGTGCAACACCTGCAGCGATGAACAGGGATATTCCCGAGCCGAGACCCCATTTGGAGACGACTTCGTCCATGAGGAACACGATATAGCTGCCTGCAAAGAGCTGCAGAACTATGAGAAGCTGGGCCAGAAACCTTCCGTTTCCCGGGCTGAAGCTGTCCAGAGCCTGAATGAAACCGCTGTCAGGTACGAGATAACCGTATACCTGAGGTATCGCCTCCACAAATATCATTATGATAACAAGGAGTTTCTGTGTGCTCTGATATACCGCTTTATCCTCGTCTTTAGTGAGATTAAGCTTGATTATTTTTGCACCTGCAAAGAGCTGCATAATGATGGAGGCCGTAACTATCGGCCCTATTCCAAGGTGCATTATCGAACCCGAGGCACCGGCCATTATGGCCCTGAACTCGGAGAAAAGGTCCATGGTCTTCTGCTGGTCAAGACCGAAAATAACAACATTGGTGAGTGCGAAATAGATAACCAGAATGACGAAGTCCCATATCATCTTCATTTTGAATGATACGTGACCGTCCGGCTTTTTTATCACTGGCAGATAGCGCAGTACCGGCTTCAGACCGTGCAGTCTGCTCTCGTCTTCATCCTCCGGCACATAAGATGCCACCAGATATGTGAAGTATGCCAGCGGAATTACAGTCAGCACGGTAACTATAAAGGACGGAGACAGTATATTCTGAGCCGAGTTATAGAGAAGAAAGAGTATGAATGCCCAGAATGCCAGAGATATCAGGCCGTAAGTCTGGTTCCTTTCGCGCTCCTCTTCAGCCATTTATCTCAACCTCTCCTCCGCTGCTTTTCACCTTCTCGATCGCCCGTTCGCTGGCCTCAGCGACAATTATCTTCACAGGTCTCGTTATTCTCCCAGAACCGAGCAGTTTGTCTATTCCCATGGAACTCAGGTCTATGACATAGGTACCGTTTTCTTTCCTTGCAAGCCCATTTTCAACGAGGCTGTGAAGTCTGTCCTGAATCTCTTCCAGATTTATGGTCTTTTTCTTTTTGATAAGTTCGGGAGCTCTTTTGAAGCCGTGCATTCCGAAATATCTCGGATTTTCCTTATATACCGATATGAAGCGGTGAGTGGAACTTCCCGCGTTTCCTACTCCGCCTCTCTTTCCGTGGCCTCTTCTGGCATTTTTACCGTGTCCGTGGGTTCTCATTCCTCTGAACTTTTCACTTCTTTTTGACATCTTCGTGCCCCCTGTCTTCAATCATCTTTTCAAGCAGTACATTTATGTCCTTCCCCCGATATCCGAGAGAGCCTCCTACTTTATATGCCCTTTTGACGGTCCTGTAGCCGCCTATCGGAGGATGCAGTCTGAAAACCGGTTTCAGTCCCTTGATATTGCTCAGTTTGACCTTATCTTTCGTCAGCGCCTTTGCAAGCTCTTCGATGCTCTCATATTCCGTATTTTCCCCGACAAACCTCTCGCTTATGGGTTCTCCGCCTACAACCTTCCCTCTGAGATAGAGAAGTCGTGCCATGGCAGAATCGTCTATTTCACCCCATGTAACATAGTCTTTGACCTTTTGAAGCATTCCTTTGTAAGATTCGGTTTCGGGAATCACCACGCAGTGGTTAGCCCTTGTAACACCAAGGATCTTCATAGTGTCCTTTATATCGCTTTTAACATTGACCGAACCTCTTATCCTGACAACAGCATACGCCATCACTCCTCACCTCCTTCGCCTATGGTTCCGGAAACTATGCCGAGAGCCTCTTCATTCACGGGCAATCTCATTCTGGACAGGGATTTCAGAGCGTCGAAAACCGCATATGCATAGTTGAGAGTGGTTCTTGTATGGCCGGATGTGAACGCCCATACATCTTTTATTCCGGCAAGTTCGAGAAGTATCTTTGCGGTCGGTCCGGTTGCGACCCCCACACCTCTGGGTGCGGGTTTGAGCGTTACTTCCACAGATCCGCTCTTTCCCGTAACCTCGACAGGCAGGGAGTGAGGAGCTCCGCATCCGCATTCCCATGAACCGCATCCTCTCTTTATCTCGATCATATGTATTTTAGCATCATCGATGGCCTTTCTTATCGTGGGGCCGACCTCTTTTCCCTTGGCCTTTCCTATGCCGACAAAGCCGTCCTTGTTTCCTATTGCGGCCACAACTGCGAATCTCGGCCTCCTTCCGGAGTCGGTCATCCTCTGGACCATTCTGACATCTATGACCTCATCCTCGAGTTCCGGCAGAAGTATGTCCACAATCTCCGGCTCTTTGAGTGGCAGTTTTTGCTTCAGGGCCTCGCTCATGGATGTTATTTTTCCTTCCAGTACGAGCCTGCCCAGCTTTGTCCTCGGTTCCCAGTCCACCATATTATGCCTCCTCCAGTTTAGCCTTCACGCTTTCAAACATCTCTGCCACCTTATCACCGAGATGCGCTCCTTTTATTCGGTCATCGTCCGGCATTTCGCTTTCTCCGTGCGGAATCTCCATCCCCGCGTCCACAAGACCGCGCAGACCGGCAAATGCCCTGCAACCCTTTGAAGGTACATATATGCCCATATCGAAAACCGCCTCTTTAACGCCCTTTTTCAGGGCCTTTTTACCTGTCAGGTATCCCGTCAGATATGCCGCGGGAGTGCTTGAAAAGCTTCCGCTCCATCCGTATTTCTTAAGTTCCATCGAATTTGAGTGCGCTGTGATTTTATCTCCTTCTCTATCGTACTCGACGACCTGAACCGTGATATATCTGGAAGATCTTCTGAATACGGCCCTCGGAAGCCCCGACTTAAGCAGCCTGAGTCTGTATCTGTAGTCGGTTTTTCCTTCTCTTCTTCTTCTGAACGGTACTCTGTATCTTGGTCCTCCTGCCATTTTTATTCCTCCTTAAGATGTCCGTCTGCCTTCAAATGAAGGTGCAGATGTGCCTTGCTCTTGTACACTCCGCCTTTCGCTCTTCTGTAATATCGCCGATATTCGTGTTTGTTTATCTTCCCTTCATCTCTCAGCTCTTTCAGCATCCCCCTTATCGGTCTTATCGTGTTCATCCATCTTTCCTTCTTGGAAATCTCTGCGTGTTTCTTTCCTTTTCTGCTTCCGGGACCCTTTCTTCTGCCTTTTTTCTTCTGGGCCGCAAGATGGCGCGCTCTTCCCTTGGAAATTCCTTTCTTCTGCTTCTTCTGTATAAGATTTCTATCTATGAGTTCTTTTATGTCCTCTCTCGTAATCGCATCGGCTACATCGTCCAGATGGTCAGGGTTTATCCACACTCTGTTGAGGCCGCATTTGAGTATCGACGCCGCAACCCTTCTCTGATAACTGACATCCATCTCTATGCCCCCCTGTTAAGAACTCTTATGCCGAGCTTCTCGGCCTTTTCCACTATCATCTCTCTCTTTCTGAAACCCACGCTGTGACCGATTCTTATCGCCTGCTTTTTTGGGTCTACATTCTCAAGTTCCGATGGATTGTGAACAAGCACCTCCTCGAAACCGGAAGGATGGAGACCTCTCGCTTTTTCCGGCCCTCTGTATCCTATGGATACCTTGGCAGGTCTGTAACCCTTATTTTTCCTCATTTTCGAATGCAGACCTCTGGGTTTTCTCCACTTATCGCCGAGCCTCTTCATCCTGAACCATTCCTGACGGTGAAACTCCGGCCTTTTTTTGTCCTGGAGCGCTCTGACCCTCATTGCCTCCTTCGTCTCTTCGCCGAGTTCCGGTTTCTGTTTCATCAGACTCTTATCCTGTTTCTTCTTTTTTGCCAAAGAATCACCCCTTCTTCGTGATGTATATTCCATCCTGGAATACTCTGAGGTCGTAACCTTTTATTCTCGTGGCTTTCTCTATGTTAGCCGCTGTCTGCCCTGCCTTTTCCTTGTCCGTGCTCGTTACTTTGATAATGTCCTTGCTTATGTTGACCTTGACTCCGTCCAGTATCTTTGCGCTCCTCTTCCTCTTCTCTCCGATAAAGTTCTCTATGACAAACTCATTCCCTTTAACGGATATTTTCACCGGAAAGTGGGAATAAACGAGTTTCAGCTCGTATTCGAATCCTTCCGTAACTCCTTTTACCATATTGCCTATGTGGGCCGCCCATGTGCCTATCAGGGCCTTTTCCTTTTTCTTAGGCAGTTCGCACCAGACCACTGCGTTTTCCCCTTTCAGCTCTATCTTCAGTCTCGGGTGCACGAAGGTTCTTCTCAGTTCCCCCTTCGGTCCTGAGACCATGATTTCGCTGCCCCTCTGCTCCACCTTCACTTCGGGAGGTATCTGGACTTCTTTCTTCAAAATTCCTGCAACCGGCATCATATCACCTCAGTACACATAGGCAAGAACTCTGCCTCCTATTCCAATCTTCTTCGCTTTGCTATTCGAAACAACTCCCTTCGTGGTGCTCATTATGAGAACTCCGAAGTTCTTGGCAGGAAGATATCTTCTTTCGAACCTCTCTATCTCTTCTTTCTTTACCGAAAATCTGGGTTTTATAACGCCGCAGTTGTTCAGATTGCCGTTGAGTTTTACTACGAATTTTCCGGCCCTTCCGTCATCCACAAACTCGAATTCCTCGATATATCGATATTCACGCATTATATTCAGGACCCTGCCTATGAGTTTTGAAGCGGGCCTTATAATGCACTCCCTCTTTCCGCTGAGTTCTGCGTTTTTGATGGAAATCAGGGCATCATTCAAAGGATCATGCTGCATGATATCACCTACGAATACTTCTTGAAGCCGAGCTGCGGAGCTATCTCTCTGAAGCACTGTCTGCAGAGGTGCATACCGTATCTTCTGATAATTCCTCTCTTTCTTCCGCATCTTTCGCATCCGACCTTTCTACCGAATTTCTTTTTTGGCTCCATCAGCTCACCTCTCCTATCACTACGGCATTGAACCTCTTTTTGGCGAATTCAATGCCCTCTTCCTTCGTTATTCTGTGTCTGTGCGGCAACTTCCTCCTTTCTCTCAATCTCTCGGCTATCCTAGCACCCGGTCTTCTGAGAACCACCGAGATATCCATTCCGAAGACCCCGATTTCAGGGTCATACTTCACGCCCTCAAAGCTCGTATGGTCTGCGATTCCGAACGAGAAATTGCCCTCTTTATCGAAAGAATACTCCGCAATCCTGTATTCCTTTACCCAGAGCGCTCTCTTTACGAAATCCTCCGCACTTTTTCCTCTGAGGGTGACCTTGCACCCGAGAGGCATGTGCTTTCTTATATTGAAGTCCCTGTTGGTCATCTTGGCGATGGTCCTCACCGGTTTCTGGCCTGTGAACATCTCCAGCACCTTCTCGGCTTTGACCAGCCTCTCACCGCCTTCTCCCACCCCTATGTTTATGACGACCTTCTGGACTTTTATCTCTCTCATCTTATTATCATTCATTCACATTCACCTCCGGCAGTTTTATTTCCGGGGTCTCAGTTCCCACGATAAAAACATAGTCCTTTACCGTCTGAAAACCCTCTTCAAAGAACACGGTTGCCGGTTCCATACCTTTCGTGGTCTCGTATTTCTTTATCACCGCAAGAGAACCGCCGTGTTTTCCGCCGGTGATTATGGCTCTGTTCCCTTCCTTCATCGGAAGGTGCCGGATTATCTTCTGTTCGGGCAGAGATATCTTCAGAACATCCCCTGTTTTATATATGTCCTTTTCAACCAGTATGTTCCTTCCGTCATGAAGGTTCAGCTGAATCTTTCCTCCGGGCACGAAGGTCTTGTTGTCGATCCTTACCAGCTTCCACTTGGCCCTTTCCGCATCTATCTCTGTCAGAGTGAGCCTTCCTTTGGAATCGAAAAGCATCCTGTGATTCTCCCCTGTCTCGGGTATGGATATCACATCCATGAGTCCGACGGGAGTCTTGTGGCTTACGGCAACTCTGCCGTCTATCAGAACCTTTCTTTCACCGAGTATCCTTCTGGCCTCTCTCATCGTGTCCGCATGTCCCAGCATATTTCTCAGCACTATCCCGAGAGGAACGGATAATGCTGTCGGATGTTTTCCCGGCGACGGCTTTACAGCCCATTTTTCCTCTTTTTTCGGAATCTTCCATGATTTCGGAACGGTGAGTCTCTTCATGTGTTTGGTCATTTGGAGGCCTCCTTGGCATCCTTTGCAAGCCTATCAAGCTTCTTCTTTCTCAGCGGGTCCGAGACATCAAGTTTGGTCAGTACGAGATCAGAGGGATGCACGGGCCTTGCAACCTGCTTCTCATCCGATTTTGCTATGGTTATTCCCTCCACATGCAGAAGTGCCTTCTTTCTGTCCACTGATGCCACTTTGTTCGCATGTCCTTTGAAGCCGCCTCTCACCACCTCGACGACATCCCCTTTTCTCACGGTCAGAGAGCGTACTCCGTACTGTTTCCTGAGCTCTTTGCTCAGATGAACGCTGAACAATCTGCCTCTCTTATGGATGGGCATATTTTTGAGCGCTTTTCTCTGTTTTTTCGGGCTTTTACTCAACATAATCACACCTCAAACTATTATCGATGCCGTTGCCGCGATTCTCGGCCATCTCTCCGCTGCTTCTCTCGCAACAGGGCCCTTTATCTCGGAGCCTTTAGTTTCGCCCTTCGGAGTCGTTATAACCGCAGCATTGTCCTCAAACTGGACCGTTGTCCCGTCAGCTCTTCTGAACGGCCTTCTCTGCCTCACTACAACCGCATTTACTATCTGCCTTCTCATCTCCGGAGTTCCCTTCTTAACGGAAACCACCAGAAGGTCGCCCACACCTGCGCTCGGCAGCCTCGTCTTTACACCGTGATAGTTCATGACAGAGACTATCTGCACTATTTTGGCGCCCGTGTTATCAACGCAGTTCAGCTTTGCACCCGTGGGAAGCCCCGTTGTCTGTTTTCCTGCCAGTCCCTTCACTCTTCCACCTCCACAACAACAAACGAGACGGTCTTGCTTAAAGGTCTGCATTCCATTATCTTTACATGTTTTCCTACTTCTATATCCATACACGGAGGAGCGTGAGCGGAGAACTTCTTGTATCTCCTTTCGTATCTCTCGAATTTTTTGACATAGTGAAGTCTTTCAGCCTCTACAACAACGGTCCCCTGCATCTTTGCAGTCTTCACCCTTCCTTCGAATACCCTTCCCCTTACGGAAAGTGTCCCATGAAACGGACAGTCGGGATCGCTACATGCCCTCTTCGGCGGAGACACATCTATTCCTATGTTCCTGTATTCGGGTTTCTTTGCTTTGCCTGTTTTGACCGGCTTTTTAGCGGTTTTCACTATCTTTGCCACTCTCTTTTTCCTGATGCCTGAGCCGGAAAGCTTTGCCTTTCCTCCTGTGCTCTTCTCATCCTTTACCATGACCTCACCTTCTTTATCCTATCTTCGGGTCTGTATGCTATTTTCGCTCCGTCTATTACAGTACCGCTACCTTTGATACCGAATTTAACGACCTTTTTTGCGATTCTCTTCTCTTCGCCATCAACATCCATAACCAAGATGTTCTTGCTTTCGTCCACAATCTTTCCCTCGAGGCCCACCAGAGACCGGTCCAGAGACTCCAGAATCTTTATATCCAATCCTATGAGCTCGTGCTTTCCGATATTATCCGGCCCTCTCACTTCATCACCTCCACCGTGAACCCCATATCTATCAGTATATCCCTCACCTTCTTCGTGTGGTCTCCTTGAAGTTCTATTCTTTTCTCCTTTACCGTTCCGCCGGTAGCGCATTTTGTCTTCAATGTCTTCGCTATATCCCCAACATCTATGTCGCCACTGTCTATCCCTTCCACTATCGTAACGGTCTTCCCGTATCTTCTCTTGTCCAGATAGACTTTCACCGTCTGCTGTTCCTTTGCTATATCCTCGCATATGCACAGTTCCTCCGGAAGACCACATCTCGGACATATTCCACCCATCCTTACCTTTCCTCCTTCTTTTCTTCTTCTCGCATGATTGTCAGAATCCTGGCTATCTCTCCTCTCAGAGAGCGTATCTTGCCCGGATTCGCGGGAGCGCCGCCCATTGCAGCCACTCCTCTCTCGTGCATCAGCTCGTTTCTGAGTTCCCTCAGTTTATTGGCCTTCTGCTCTTGTGTCATCTTCCGAACCTCACTCGGTTTTAGTGCCATCCGAAGCCTCCTTTATCTCTTCCTTTTTCTCTTTGGTAAGATTTCTTTCCGTTCTATTCTCCTCCGGTTTCTCTGCCTTTTCCACCCTCTCTTTTACTTTCGGCTTATTTCCCATACGACTCTTATTGCTCTGTTTTTGCTCGGGTTTTTTCTCCCCCTGCTTGTAGCCGTCTTTTCTCTGGCTGCCGCCTCCTCTTCTTCGGGGCCTTCGGGGTTTTCTGTCCCTTCTTCCGCTGTCCCTGTTTCTACCGCGATTCTCTCTTTTCTCCCGAGCTTTGGGCTCTTCCTTCTTCTTTTCCTGCTTTTTTTCACCTTCGGGAGAAGGTATTCTTACTTCAATCTCATCCGGAAGTTTTGCTTTCGGGTCCATTATCTGCACAGTTACTCCTATTACCCCTGCCTTCAGCTTTGCAACCGCATATCCTTCATGAATCCACTGCGCTCTCGGCTCGCCGCAGAATTTTATGTGCCCTTCCTTGTATTTCTCGGTCCTGTGCCTCTGACCCGTGAGCTTCCCGGACATTATCACCTGACAGCCCTTTGCACCTGCTTCCATTATCCTTCTGACCGTTGAATGCCCGGCTCTTCTGAAGTGCCAGCCTCTTTCAAGCGAAGATGCGAGCTTTTCGGCCATTATTTGGGCATTGAGCGATGCGTTTTCAACCTCTTGAACCTCTATCTGCGGGTTGTCGAACTTGAAGTTATATCGCACCGCATCCGTGAGGTCCTTTATCGCACTTCCTTTCCTGCCTATGACGAAACCGGGGCGCTCCGTGATAAGCGTTATTCTCGTGCCCATCGGTGTTCTCTGTATGTCAACGCCGCCGAATCCGGCCCTCTTCGTCTTTTCCATCATATATTCCTTCAGGAGCAGCCTGCGGATATTTTCCTGCACGAACTTTCTTTCGTTTGACAAATTCAGACCTCCGGATTCTCAAGTATGACTTCTATGTTTGTCGTCTTGTTGTTCCATGGTGTGGACCTGCCGTGCGCTCTCGGCATGAATCCCTTATACACCCTCCCGGGATGCGCTGCTATGCTCTTTATCACGAGTTCGTCGGTATCGAGGCCGTTGTAATCCGCATTGGATTCCGCGGATTCCAATGTCTCAAGGATGTATTTTGCCGGCTTTACCGGATATTTTCCCGGGCCTATGCCCTTTTTATGCCCTGCGCCGGCCGTATATCTCCTGAAAGGCACGGCACGCTTCATATTCATAACATCTTCGAGGTAGTCCTTGGCATCTTGCAACCTCATGCCTCTCAGTTTTCTGCACAATTCCATCGATTTCTTCCTTGATATCGGCAAATCTTTGCCCAGCGCTCTCGCTGTCTTTTCCGGGTCGAAAGCAGCGGAGTATCCTTTCATGTGTATCGGGCCTTTGCTCTCCTTTTCTTCGGTTTTTCCCTTCGCCTTCTTTTCCTTCTTTTCCTTCTTCTCAGCCATTTGACCACCTTACCTAAGAGGCATGTATTTGGAAGACCTCGTCGCACCGACTCCAGGCCCGGAATGCTTGACAGGCCTTCTTGTGAGCGCAAATTCTCCGATGTAGTGTCCTATCATCTCCGGCATGACCGTGAATTCCTTGAATTCCTTTCCGTTGTAAATAGCTATCTTCTTCCCCACGAAGCTTGGCATTATTATCATCTCCCCCCTGTGCGTTCTCACAGCTCTGCTTCCGTCGCTCTTCTCCATCCTCTTCAAAAATGCCTGCTCCTCGGGATTAAATCCCCTCCTAATGCTCCTTCTGATCCTTGCGGGAAACAGAGGCATCAACTGTTCCACCGACATCTTCCGAAGCTGTTCGAGGGTATATCCGCGATATGTGAACTCCTTCTTTCTCCTCTCCTGTATCTTACTTTTCCGCTTTCTTACCTTCCTTCTGGCAGCCTTTGCGCTCCCTACAATCTTTGATTTGGCCATGTTTAGCGCCTCCTCTTCTTCTTAGGTGAGAGTCTTCCTATCTTCTTTCCGGGCGGCATTCCTCTCGCAACGGTATTCGGTCCGCCCACATGCCTGTGGGAACCTCCTCCGTGGGGATGGTCTACGGGGTTCATGTTGACTCCGCTGACGGCATAGGGCTTCTTTGCCCTGCTTTTGTAGGTGTGAATCTTCTTTCCCGCCTTTGCAAACGGACTTTCATCTCGCCCTCCGCCGGCTACTATCCCCAGAGTGGCCCTGCAGTTGTTATCCAGCGCCCTGAACTCCTTCGAGGGAAGCTGGATCATGGTCTTTTCCCCATGACTTACTATCAGTGCGGATGTGCCCGGCGTTCTCACGAGCTTCCCGCCGTCCCCCGGCCGAATCTCGATGTTATAAACGGAAGTACCCTCGGGAATCTCGCCGACAGGTTTGATATTGCCGAGAGAAAGAGGTATCATCGAACCCATCTCTATCTCCTGACCGACAGACATCCCGTATGATGCGAGCATGTTTATCTTCTCATTTCCGAACTTCACGAGCGCCACAGGAGCGTAGTGCCCCGGATCATGAACTATGTCGATGACCTTTCCCTTTCCTTCTCTGGCGGAAGGGTATTTTATCTCACCTCTGTGCCTGTGGCTCGGTGAGCGGTATGTACGACTTCCGTGTCCTCTGCTCTGAACAACAATCCTTTTTCCCATGATTCCACCTCAGAATACTCCTATCCTCATGCCTATCTCCTCTGCCGAATACTCCGGAGACAGCTTGACGATCGCTCTCTTTCCGCTCTTTGTTATCAGTGTATTGACCGAGTCCACCTTGACCTTGAATATTTGTTCTATGGAGTACTTTACCTCCTCCTTTGTGGCATCTCTTTTTACTATGAACTGAAGCTTGTTTTCCCTGTCCATAAGGCTCAGCGCTCTTTCCGTGACATACGGGTGAATTATTATATCGAACGGGTCTCTCATGTGCTCCACTCCTTTATCTCTTCGAGGGCCTTCTGGCTCATCATCAGAAGTCTTCCCGGGTCTCCGCCGGGTGCCAGTATCTCGGCATTCAGCTTTGAGGGTACTGCGATGTCCACTCCTTCCAGATTTCCGAATGCTTTAAGTGCGTTTTTTCTGTCGGAAACCAGAATGAGTATGCTCTTTGCCCTTTTGTATCTCCTGCCCCTCATCTTTCCTCTTCCGGCCCTTATGTGCTTCCTGTCCCTCGCTCTTTCCACATCTTCGTATAGCCCGAGATTTTGAAGTACTTCCACGGCTTCCCGTGTACTTGTGATCTTTTCGAGCTTGTCTTCCACGACAACAGGAAGAGTGAGTTTGTCAGAGAACCTGTGACCCCTGTTTTTCACCATGTCCGAGATTGCGGAAGCCGAAAGAGCCGAATACCTCGCCAGCCTCATCTCCTTTCTGTTGAGTTTTTCCTTCCAGACCCTCTCTGCTCTCGGCGGGTGAGCTCTTCTTCCGCCGACATTGTTAGGGGACTCCGCAGCTGTTCTTCCGTCCTTCAATCTCTGAACCCTTGCAACTCCTCTCCCTTTCCCCCATGTCGAGACGGCATGCCTCATACCTGCGTTTAAAGAGGGGGCATAGGCCTGTCTTCGATTGGCCCTTATGGTATTGACCGCCTTTCTTATTATATCTATCCTAACTTCGGTAGAGAATACCGGGGGCAGTTCGACGGACTTCTTTTTCTTTCCTTTTATGCTGTAAACATTGACTTTAGCCATCTATCACACCCCCTGCTTCGATTCCAGAGACACGTACTTTATCTCCGGAGCCGCCGTTTCTCCCCTGAATCTCGTGGCATCTCTCAGTCTCACAAGCCTCTTAACAGGCCCGGGTATCGAGCCGTGTATGAGGACATAACTGTTTCTTACCAGCCCGTAGTGGAGAAAACCTCCTTTCGGGTTTATCTGTTCCGGATTGTCATCTATCACGAGCACCCTCTTGTTGTACTCGGTCCTGTGATGATACCCTGTCTGGCCTGCCTGAGGGACGGTCGGCCTCACATATCCCGGCCTCTTCGGCCCTGCCGTGGCAACCTTTCTTCTTTTCTTGCTGTTTTTATGGGACAGTATCTTAACCCCCCATCTCTTGACAGCACCCTGATATCCCTTCCCCTTTGTTATCGCGATGATGTCTACCATTTTTCCGGGCGAGACGAAATCATTTACCTTTATTTCCTTACCCAGTATCTTTTTGGCATAATCCAGCCTCTCATCCATGCTTCCCCCGCTTATTCTCAGTTCCATTACATCGGGAATCTTCTTCGGGACACCGGAGACAAGCCTCGGCTGGGTGTGGACTATTATCCTTATATCCTCCACTTCATCCATATCTATGGACTTTAGGACCTCCGAGAGCTTTTTATGCTCTTTCGGCATGGGAATTCTTCCATCAAGGCTTTTATCCAGCTTCTTTGTCCATACCTCACCCAGAGACCTGAGGCCGTATGGCTCCCTTCCGTATAATCTCACGGCATCCACTTTCATCGGGGGGGTTTCGAGAACGGTTATCGGGACCATGACTTCCCGACCCGCCGTGGTACTCGTTTTTCTGTAATCCACCATAAACGCATGTGTCATTCCCGCTTTGTATCCTGCAAATCCCTGAATTCTAGGGCCTTCGCTAAGCTCTGGCCATGTCTTTATGTGCGGTGTCTGCGATCTGGCCCTCTTTCTCGGCGAAAAGCCATGAGAGCCTCTTTTTGGAGCATGTGGTTTACTCATGTTTTGCCTCCTTTTTCACGGAGTTTCTCGTTTCTTGTGCCAGCCGTAACGCCTATCCAACGCTCAAAACAACGATTGCCGGCGTTGCGCGGGGTTGTTCAGGACATTGCCCCTTTGCGTTTGGCTAACTACTGAGGTTGAGCCGATTAAAAGGTTCTCTATATAAAGATTGCGGGAGATGCAGTATAAATCGCATCCACAATTAACTTTAAGTATGAGTGCTTTTATCCCCAAAATCGCAGAGAATGGAGGCAATCCATGGCAAGGATGCATGCAAGAAGAAAAGGAAGTTCAGGTTCTCACAGACCTGTAGTATCGAAAAACCCTGACTGGGTCGAACTAAGCCCTGAGGATATAGAACAGAAAGTGGTATCGCTCTCGAAATCCGGATACTCGATGCCGATGATAGGCATAATCCTGAGAGACAGCTACGGGATCCCGGATGTCAAACTGGCCACGGGGAAGAGCGTAAAGAGGATACTGGCGGAAAACGGCATAACATGGAAGATTCCCGAAGACATGGCGTTTCTCATGAAAAAGGCAATTAACCTCGACAAGCATCTCAAAGAGAACCCGAAGGACACGGCCAACAGAAGAGGCATGCAGCTCGTAGAGGTGAGGATAAGGCGGCTTTCCAAATATTACAAGAGAACCGGAGAACTGCCCGATAAATGGAAGTACTCCATAAACAGGGCGGAGCTTGAGATAAAGTAAGGAGAGGCATGCTCAGGCTCCCGATCCCGGAACAACTTGTTTCCGACCTTAATCTGGCCGCGGAGAAGATACTTTCCTTCGATTCCGCCGTGCGAATTTTTTCTCACCACGATGCGGACGGGATTGCGGCCGGTTCCATACTGGCAAAGGCTCTCGTCAGAGAGGAGCGAAAATTTCATCTTTCAATCGTGAGCGGCATATCCGATGAGGTCATTCAATGGATATCGAAGGAAAAGGACAGACTTGTGGTCTTTCTGGACATGGGGAGCGGGGACATCGAAGCCCTTGATTCCCTCGGCCCTGAAATCATAATTCTGGACCACCACCAGCCTATGGATTATTCCGGTACTGCCCTTGAGATAAATTCCCACAGATACGGGATAGACGGGACGAGAGAGGCGTCGGGTTCCACCATGGCGTTCCTGCTCTCCCTGACCATGAACAGCGGAAATTCCAACCTTGCGCACCTTTCGCTTGCCGGAAGCACGGGAGACAGACAGCATGTCGGCGGTTTCAGGGGAATCAACGCAAAAATAGCGGAAACGGGGGAAAAGGAGGGGTTGTTGATATCCAGAAAAGGTCTTAACCTCAGAAATGTCCCGCTCCGCAGGGCTCTCTCCGCTTCATATGACCCCTTCGTAAAAGGTCTCAGCGGCAGGGAGAAAGAAGTGGAAAAGCTTCTGGAGGATTTGAAAATCGACGGGGAAAAAAGAGCTTCCGAACTCTATGAGGATGAAGAAAAAAGGCTCGGCTCGATACTCCTTCTGAGGCTCCTGAAACAGGGATGCAGGTCCGATATTGTGGACGAATTGATAAGCAAAAAGTATCTTGTTCCCTCGCTGAATATCTATGTCTCCGAGATAGCGGATTACATGGACGCTTCCGCAAAAAAGGACAGCGGTGTTGCGGTTTCCATGGCAATGGGCGATGAAAGTTCTCTGTATAAAGCGAAGGAGCTGGCCGAAGAATACGGTGAAGTCGTGCTCAAAGCGCTCCTTACCCTTGAAAAGAACCGGGCAAAAGAGATGGAGAACATACAGTGGTTCTGGTCCTATGAAAGCGAGGTAGCGAGCGCTCAGGCCGGAATAGGTATGCAGTACCTTCTCAATCAGGAAAAGCCCGCTTTCTGCCTGACGGAAACGAATGACGGGAAAATAAAAATCTCGGCAAGGGGCACGAAATATCTGATATCGAAGGGACTGAACCTTACGGAAGTGTGCCGTGCCGCGTCTAAGGTCGGTGGAAAAGGCGGAGGACATGACATAGCATCCGGCTGCAGCATACCCGCAAAAAAGAAAAAAGAGTTCCTAGAGATTGCCGATGAAATCGTAGGAAAGCAGCTTAAGAAGTGAAGGAGCAAGATACTACGACACTATATACTGACAAAAAACTTTAAATAAGACCATGTATATAGTCGCCGACCTAACTTTGTTAACTTATATCTTTGACAGACAGCTTTCCTCCGGTCGCTTCGCCTTCTTTTAGAAGGCTAGCTCAGGAGAATTCTTCCATAATTCTCCTTCGTGACTACCAGTCGGAGACATCATCAGTTTGGAAGCTTATGTCTCTGCCTATACATTCGGGCTTTTCATGAGCCTGTGAGCTGCGATAAACCGAATGGTCATCTACCGCCAGAAAAAGCCACATATCCTCATATATCATCGTATAATCCATCTGCCACATGGAATTGCTGTGCTTTCTCTCGTAATGTCTGAATATCTTCTTTCTCTTTTTCCTCTTCGATAACCCCGCTTTTTTCAGTATTCTGTTTGCCGTTGTCGGCGATATTCCGAGTTCTATGGCAATCTTCTCTGCTCCATAGTTGTATCTCAGCCTGAGCTCTATCACTTTCCCGACCGTTTCATCATCCTTTCTGTGTATTCTGTGCGGTCTCCTGCTTTTCTCTTTCAATCCTTCCTTTCCGTGTTCTCTGTATCTTTTTATCCATCTGTAGATTGTTCTTAGAGATACTCCAAGTATCTCTGCCACCGCTCTTTTTCCGTATCTCTCTGCGTTTCTAACTGCCCAGAGTCTCTTCCTGAAGATGTTCTCTTCTCGTTCTCTCTCCTTCTTTATTCTCTTTCTGTCACTCTTTTTATACTTCTTATCTATCTCGCTTTTGCAGACATCGGTCATGGTATCACCTACCTGCAACCGTGACCATGTCTGCGCTCCTTTTCAGGATTTTGGCGAACTTGATGTCTCTGAGTTTCCTTTATATATGACAGATGTGGGTGTATAAGACACCCTCCGGAAGATGTGTGAAACCTATTTCATTTCCCCTATTTTTCCCACATATGTCCCGTCCAAGAGGTATATTTTTGCATTTTTCCCGTCGAATTCCTCCGATTTCAGAACAGGGCCGATGAACCTGTTGTCATTGACCGCTGCTCCACCGTAGAACCTGCTCATGGCCGGCATGACTATTATCTTTTTATCTCCGTATTTTCCCCTTATCCAGCACGGTTCATTCTGTGAATTTCCCAGAGAATCGGTGAACCTCACCGCAGGATGCATGTGGCCCATTACCAGAACATCGGATTTCATCACATCATCGGAAGGCCATGCGTGGCCGTGGAATATTCCGATACCCTCAAAAACAAAACCGGAGCCCGGATGCAGCGTGACCCATGAAGGCACTTCGTACTGAATCCCACCGTCGTGGTTGCCTTTTACCAGATGGATCTCATCGAAAGCATGTCTTATCTCTCTGAAAAACGACCTCACATCCCGGAATTCCCATTTTTCCGAGGGTATGCTGTGCTTGAGGTCTCCGTTTATTGTCAGTGTCTCCGCTCCGCTCTCCTCTTTAAGGCTAAGAATCTCCTCCGCCATGTCCTTCCACTGGGGCGGTATCCTTATCCCGTTTCTCTCGAGTTCGTATTCCACGCCTATATGAAGGTCTGCGACTACGAGGGCCTTTTTGTTTATGAGGAGCGCTCTCCGTCCGAACACCGGCTCTGTTGAAGGCACGGTAGAAAATGGAAGGGGTTAAAGGAGTTTTCCATTATCCTCTCTAGCAATCACTCGCCTTTCTTTTTACCATTCCGACATATTAACGCAGACCCGAATTCCAAGAATAGTCTTAAATAGTATGATACTTTTCGGTACTATTATGAAGTTCTATGACCGCAGGTCTGAGATGAAAGAGCTGGAAAGGATATACGGGCTGTCAAAAGACAACATGCATTTCACGGTCATTGTCGGAAGAAGGAGGGTCGGAAAAACCAGGCTGGTTGAAGAATTCATGAGAGACAAACCGAACATTTACCTGTTCGTTTCGAGAAAAAGCTCCACTCTACTGCTTGAGGAATTTTCCAATACCATCCGGAGATTTTACGGGAACTCCCCGCATTTCTCAAGGTGGGACGACCTCTTTGAGTATGTGCTCACGCATACGGCACCCGCAGATGAACCTCTGGTACTCGCCATTGATGAGTTCCAGAACTTCAGGTATTCTTCTCCCGAGATATTCTCGATACTGCAGAAAGTCTATGACACATACAAAGACAGGGGAAATGTGCACTTGATAGCATTGGGCTCCTATATCTCCATGATGAAAAGGATTTTTCAGGACTCAAAAGAGCCTCTTTTCGGAAGAGCCGCGGAAATCATGCATTTAAAGGAGCTTTCGGCAGGAACAGTGCTCTACATAACCGAAGATATGGGTTTTTCTCCGGAAGGGAGCATGGAACTCTATTCCGTATTCGGCGGACTTCCGAAATACCATGTGATGCTCGAAGAACAGGGACTGAAAGGGAAAAAGATTTCCGAGATACTGAGAAGGTCGTTTTTCAGCGATTTCCCGCTTCTCAGGGATGAGGTAAAGAGCGCATTGATAGAGGACTTCGGAGCGAATTACAGCACTTATTTCTCGATTTTAGAGGCCATTTCACAGGGCTATATAACATTCACTGCGATATCCGATAAAACAGGCATTAAGCGGGACAGCCTCTCAAAGTATATCCAGATTCTCAGGGATGATTTCGGGCTTATTTCGCCGAATACACCGGTTACAGAGGAAAGAAAGACAAAGAGGACAAGGTACCGGATATCCGACAATCTCATAGACTTCTGGTTCAGATTCATATTCAGCCAGAACTCTCTCATTGAAACCGAGAATTACGAAGACGCACTCCGCAATACGATGGAAGGGCTACCCATGTTCACCGCATCAAAGTTCGAAGATATCGTACGAGACACAGTCAGGTTCAGACTAGATTATGAAGAATGTGGTGCCTGGTGGTCCCGCAAAGGTGAGGAAATAGATGTGGTGGCCATAAGCAGGAAAAGAAACGAGGCACTTTTCGGAGAGGTTAAATGGAGAAACAGGAAGATGTCCTGCAAATCTCTGGGCAATCTGGAGAGGAAGGTTGAACTCACGGGATTGGACGGTTTCGAAAGGAGGTTCCTGATGGTGTCGAAATCCGGATTCACAGAGAAGTGTATGGAGGAGATGAAGGAAAAAGGAGTCCTGCACTGGGACCTGAATGATGTGATGAGAATGACAAAAGAAAGGAATCACAGCTCCCAGTAATCGCTCAACTTCCTCTGAAACCTTAGCTCCGAGACCGTGCGGCTGTGCCTCGTCCATTGCCTGTTGTGCACCCTTTCCGTTATTGCTTTGAGAGCGCTCTCCGTATCACTGAACCTTATCGGCTCATTCTCCATCGCCCTTCTCGCAGTCTCCCTGACGACCCAGACACCGAGTGGCGCCCAGTATTCCTTCGATATTTCCCTGTATATCAGGACCTTCGCGCTCCTCCTTCTCCTGTGAAGATGTTCCAGAACCGCAAGCCTCGCAGCGTAATAACCGCCGGTTATGTTGTCCGCATAGCTCTTTCTCCCTTCGAACGCTTCCCAGTCGTTCAGCGTAACGTCCTGAGGAGACCAGTAGGAACCGCTCATCCACATCTCGACCATCTCGAAGCCCCACTCGGACGGTATGAGCAGGATATTGAAGTGATTGCCCAGATATGTGTTCTCATAGAGCTCGAACTCGCCTATCTCCTGATAGTAGCGCACATCTCTCATGAGTCTCTTCGCAACCATATCATCCACGGCGGTTATCGACCATCTGGTCGGAACCATCTTTCTATATCTTTTGTTTCCGAGCAGTCCGGCCGCCAGAAGGTTCTGCGTGCGGTCAACCTCTATTCCAGAGCTGAAAAGTTCGAAAATCGCATCCGTGGCCTTTGCATCGGAGTCTTCGACAAGAGCGTCCACCTTCCTCGGAACCGCAGGATTCTCGGTTATCCTCGCCTTCTCCGCATCCGTTCTGGGGCCGAGAGGGGCATGGAAGAAGTCCAGAGCCGGCCTATCCCTGACCTCTCTCGCAAGTTTGACCTCGA
This sequence comes from Thermoplasmata archaeon, assembly GCA_015522885.1. Lineage (GTDB taxonomy): Archaea > Thermoplasmatota > Thermoplasmata > WALJ01 > WALJ01 > WALJ01. The sequence continues at coordinate 5,191 of WALJ01000131.1, read as the reverse complement.
TATCGACGGGCTTCTCCGCCATCGCAAGCAGATGAGTTGCCTCCAGAACTCCCCCTTTTTCCTTCGGATGGCGAACATCATAGAGCGAGCTTGTGCGGTAGAGAGCGCTCCGCTTCCCGATGATGTCCGTTATCCCCATTCCGTATAACTTCGAAGACAGGCCGAGGAACTCGACCTCTTTCGAGACGAAGGGCGGCAGAACGGGGCCCGCATAGACCTTGGGATAGCCGTATCTTCCCACGAATATCGAAGGCGGCGAGGAGCCGAACATCTCCTTTCCGTGGAACTCGATCTTCGGAAAGCTCTCTCTCGCAGACTGCAGTATCGGGCAGTATCCGAGGCCGCACAGGTTCTTGGCTCCCTTGCACTTCACGCATGTTTCCGGGCTTACCCACGAGGGTATTCTGCTGTCTCGCACGGAAGAGGATAGGCTTACCCGTAAATCCTTTTTGCTCTCGGCAGGAAAGCATATTTAAGCCCCCGATATATGCCCCTCCGTGTATGACGAAGTGAAGGTCACAATCGCACTCGCATGCCTGTTCTATGCCTCATATCACGACATGAAGACAAGGCTGATACCGAGATGGATATGGTGGTTGATGGGCATACCCGCCCTTATTTTCTACGGTATCGAAGCATACGGCAGTAATCCCGAACTACTCATAATGCTGCTCCCTCTTTCCGGAATTCTCATAGAGGCTCTGGTGGAACGGGAGGAACTGAGCAATGTCAGGGTCACATGGCCGTTTTTCCTCATCTATCTGGCATCCTTCGCGGGATTTGTCTGGGGATACATAACGATGAAGAACGAGACCCTGTTTCTCGGAGCGCTCTCCGCCACAGGGGTTTCCATATTCTTCTTCGTGCTCTATTACTCCAACATAATCCACGGGGCGGCGGATGCGAAGGCTCTGGTGATGCTCAGTCTGCTGTTCTACGGATATCCGAATCTTGCAATCATCTCGCATCAGGCCCTACCTGAGGCATTTACGATGCTCTTCCCCTTCTCCCTGTCAGTGCTTCTCTTCGCATCCGTAATGGTCGCCGTGCTTCCGCTGTATTTCACGGCCGTGAACATCAAAAGAGGGGATGTCAAGTTCCCCGAGATGCTCTTCGGTTACAGAATGAACATCAGGGATGCCAGAAAAAGGAAGCTCTGGCCGATGGTAAGAATCGAAGACGGAAAACCAAGAAGGGTGCTTCTGCCGAGCAAGTACATGGAAACGGACTGGGGCGCACTGGAGAGCGCAGGGATAAGGAATGTATGGGTGACACCCAAGATACCGTTCATAGTGCCGATAACGATAGGGTTCATACTTACCGTTCTGCTGGGGAATCCTATGACCTACTTATTCCCTGTGTCTTTTTAGGACCTCTTCGGCGCTCATTTGATTAATATATCCCGCAGCTTGCTGCGTTTGGATTCTTCATTAGTTTAGAAGGTTATGTCTTTGACTATAAATAATTTTTCTCAGCATCTTCATCGATATTCCTGTACTCTCTTTTCTGCAGATGAGATAGCATCTTCGTGTCCGAAACCGCCTCAAATCCCCTCTATTTCTGCGCTCTTCGTCAAAAAATGACGAATTTTAACAGGAAAACGATATATATAAGCATTTCATGGGCGCAGCCATGCCGTCAGAGATTTCAGGCTCGCCGGAGAGTCTGAACATACCTAAAGCCTAAATACCAAATCTATTATTCGGGTGCAGTTCTGATTTGAGGTGATAAATATGGACAGATACGAAGAAGAACACACAAAATGGAAATGGAATGTTCCCGAGTACTTCAACTTCACATGGGATGTCGTGGATAAATGGGCGGAGGACAGAACGAAGCTCGCCCTGATATCAGTGGATGAGAACGGAGAAAATCCTCAGTATCACACATTCTGGGATATGAAGGTCCTCTCGAAGAAATTTGCGAATTATCTGAGAGATATAGGCATCAAGAAGGGAGACAGGGTTTTCCTCCTGATTCCCCGGATACCTGAATTTTACATTGCGGTGCTGGCACTGAACAGGATAGGCGCCGTCTTCATGCCGACACCCACTCTTTCCACGCCCCACGACATAGAATACAGGGTTAACAGCGCTGAGGCCGTGGCTGCGATAGCAAGTTATGAGTTCGCCGACAGGGTGGACGATGCGAGACCGAATCTCAAGACACTCAAACACTACATAATCATCGGAGGGGAGAGAGACGGCTGGACCTCATACGAGAAGGTCATGGAGAGCGCTCCCCGGAAACTGGAAAAGGAGGATGTCGAAGCCACCAAAGCGGATGACCCCTTCCTCATATATTTCACATCCGGAACCGAATCATATCCGAAGATGGTCCTGCACACACAGGCATATCCGATAGGACACAAGGCAACGGGATACATGGTTCAGGATGTGAAGCCGACGGATCTGCAGTGGACGATAGCGGACACCGGCTGGGCGAAGACCGCATGGGGCAAGTTCTTCCCACAGTGGATGTACGGTGCCGCCGTTTTACAGTGGTATGCGAAAGGAAGGTTCAACCCGAGAATAGTTCTCAAAATCCTCGAGGAATACGGTGTGTCGATATTCTGCGCTCCTCCGACGGCCTACAGGATGATGATTCTCCAGGAAGACCTCAAGGACTTCGATTTCCACAATCTCAGGCACAGTCTGAGCGCAGGCGAACCTCTGAATCCCGAGGTCATAAGGGTGTGGAAAGAGGCAACAGGCCTCGACATATACGATTACTACGGTCAGACCGAGACCGTTTCCATAGTCGGCAATTCCCCGTGGTTCCCGATAAGAGCTGGTTCGATGGGAAAACCCACCGTGGGCCATCATGTTTCCATAATCGATGACGAAGGCAACGAACTCCCGCCCGGCGAGGAGGGGCACATAGCGGTGAAGGTTAAACCAGAGAGGCCGCCCGGACTTATGAAGGAGTACTGGAAGAACCCGGAGGCGAACGAGAAGTCATTCAGCGGAGACTGGTATTACACCGGCGATAAGGCATATAAGGACGAGGACGGCTATTTCTGGTTCGTCGGAAGGGCTGATGATGTCATAAAGTCCTCGGGATACAGGATAGGTCCGTTCGAGGTGGAGAGCGCATTGCAGGAGCATCCAGCGGTTGCGGAGAGCGCTGTCATCGGCATCCCTGACCCTGACGGAGTGAGAGGACAGCTTGTGAAGGCCTATGTTGTTCTCAAGCCCGGACATCAGGCGGGTGAAGAACTCAAGAAGGAACTCCAGAACCATGTAAAAAATGTAACGGCCCCTTACAAATACCCGAGAATAATCGAGTTCGTTGCTCCGGACTATCTGCCGAAGACACAGAGCGGAAAGATAAAAAGGAAAGAACTCAGAAAGATGGAAGAAAAGAAGATAAAGGGGGAGTAATCCCCCACTCACCCATGGAGGTGATAATATGGAAGAAAAAGTGAAGAAGGCCATAGAACTGCTTGATCAGATCGCAGATGATAATTCGATTCCCAGAAACATAAGGAGAGGGGCAGCGGAGGCCAAGGAGAGGCTTCTGAATGATAAAGAGCCGCTGGATGTGAGAGCATCCAGTGTTATTTTCATCATGGACGAGCTTGCAAACGATCAGAACCTGCCGATGCACGGAAGAACGGTTGTCTGGAACATACTGAGCCAGTTAGAGGCGATATTCAGCGATGTGAAGAAATAAGCTGTTTTTCATCTGTCGCTGTGAGACACATAGAGCATGGCCAGACCGGCCAGTATCCCCAGGGCTACGACGATAAACGGATTCAATATCGGAGAACTCATCACAAATATCCCTGTAACCGAGAATGCGGATACTGTCGAGCTCATCATCCATGTCAGTACGGCTCTTTTCTCAAGTTCTCTCGATTCCGGAAAGCTCAGGACGGCGAAGAGAACAAAGAAGAGAGGCCATATAACGGATAGTTTCAATATCGATAAGACGGTCAGCGGATAGGAAGCGGATGCCGGCACATAGGCGAATGCAAGAAGCATCGGGAAAAGCAGCACGACTTTTCGGCTGCCCGTTACAATCCCGGAGATAAGCGGTACGGCAGACAGCAGAGCAAGATAAAAAAATCCGGAAGAAGCCAAGAAATCCTCTGTCAATACGGAAACGAAGAGGAGCGCTGAAAGTACAGTACCTGTCATCCCGAGTTTCATCTTTATCTCCATCTATCAAACCTCCTCACGGCTTTTAACTCCTCCGCCAGAGGAACGGAGGTATCCCAGTCTATAACGGCGGCTTTTTCCCTCAGAGCATCCATTACATTCTCCCTTTTCATATCCATTATTCTAAAGGCAAGGCGGTGTTCGAAATCATCCTTCGAGAGGCTTTTTTCTATTGCTACCGGTGACGGAGATATTATGAGAACATCATAGCCCCTTGCCCTCAGAGCCATAATCGTTTCCGGTATCTCCCTGCTCTGAAGTGTGGAGACCACGATGATATACGAATTTGCAGGAAAGAACCTTGTGATTATCCAGTAAAGCGTGTCGAATCCCCATTTCCCACCCTTTTTAAGCGTGGAGAGCGCTTCTATTATCTTGTACAACTGTCGTCTTCCGAATTCCGGGTACAGCCATGTAAGATAATCGCCAAGCAGGACCAGACCGACGCGGTTCCTCTGCCTCAGCATATGCGAGGATATGGAGAGAGTTGCCCTTACACCGGCCTTGAATGTGTTGTGCCTTTCCGTGCCTGCCATGTATTCCTCCTTCGCATCCAGAACGATTATCGCATCCCCGCTGTTCTCGCCCTCGTACTCGTTCACAAGGAGTTTATCGGTTCTTGCGCTCCCCTTCCAGTTTATCTTTCTCACGTCATCTCCCGACACATACTCCCTTATCGAGTAGAACTCCGTGCCAATGCCTATCCTTCTCGACTGTATGTTTCCCAGCCAGTTCCTTGTTTTTGTGGGCTCGAGCCTCACCTTTTTCAGGTCCTCGGTGCCGACATAGACATCTATTCCGTCCTTTATGTCTATCGTGTATTCCCGAACCCAGAAGAGCATCGGGTCGAAGCACCTTATTTTCACCGGTCCGAGCGCATATTTTCCCTTCAGAGGAAATCTCACGGAGTACTTCAAAACCATGCCCTTTCCCCTTCCGAGATATGCGATCCTGCCGCTCTCACCGCTGAGCTCCGCATCCTCCGGTATCGAATCCATAACCCGGAACATCGTTCCCCCGCCCCTGTT
>WALJ01000130.1 GCA_015522885.1 Thermoplasmata archaeon | reverse complement strand
CACTCTTCCGTTGACCTTCACCCTCCCTTCCAGTATTATCTCCTCGCATTTCCTCCTCGATGCCACGCCGCACCTTGCCATGTATTTCTGGAGTCGCTCTTTCACGCGCATACATGTGAAAGCCTATTTTTTACCTTCTCCTATTCCCATGTACGGAATTCACAGCCCGGTACGGAAGGAGCTTGTTCACGGAGACATAACGCATGAGTTTTTCGTGTCTCGCTCCTTGGTCCAGCCATACACGGGGATGGCATTTCTCGTATATATAGTCTGAGACATAAGCTTCTATAGTCGGAGACATAACATTCTAAACTAATGATGTCTCCGACTAGCAGTCGCCGACCTAAGGAAGGGGCTATGCTCTGCAATATAAGTTAACAAAGTTAGGTCGGCGACCATAATACAGAGCAAAAACTCTAAATCTTCCGAGTATATGCCGCTACAGGTGTTGCCATGGATATTGAAAAAATAAGAAAGGATGCCGAGCTTTTCACAAAGGAGCTTGAGGAAGAGTACTACCAGAACCTCGGAGGATACAAGGACGAACTGAATCTGAGCGCCATATACGAAAAATACTCATATCTGTTCCGGCGCTCCACGGTTGATTCCGTCAAAGAGCTGAGAGACCGGTCGGAAGGCGAGGAAAAAAGGCAGAACTCAATGCTTTACTCATTCATAGCCGAAGAATATATCAGAAACCTAATAAAGAAGCTTGACGAGAAGTACATGGCGGAGGATGCAAAAGCGACTGTCAATGTGGACGGAAAGGATGTGCCATACAGGCAGATATCGATAATGATCGGAAATGAGGATTCCAGAGAAAAAAGATCGAAAATGGATGCTCTCACCGACCCTGTTGTTGAGAAGCACAACGAGATATTGAAAGAACGTATGCTTAAACTCCATGACCTCTCGGTGGAGCTGGGTTACGGAAACTACATGGAGATGGCAGAGGACCTCAAAGGCTTCGAAATAAAGCCTGTCAGGGACATGATGGAGAGATTCCTGAGAGATACCGAAAAGGTCTATGTGAATTCCATGAACTCCGCACTCGAGAGGTTCGGGATAACGGTCGATGAAGCGGAGCGCCACGACATATCCTACCTGTTCAGGGCCAAGGACTTCGACAGATATTTCCCGAAGGAAGGGGTTGTCGGCAACTGGAAGGCAACTATGAAAGGAATAGGCATAGACCCGGACGCCCAGAAGAACATCATTCTGGATACCGAGGAAAGGCCCAAAAAGTATCCCAGAGCTTTCACCATGCCTCTCGAAGTGCCAGATAAGGTCATACTGTTCATAACTCCTCACGGAGGGCAGGACGACTATCAGTCGATGCTCCACGAGGGCGGACATACGCAGCATTATGCGAATATTGAAAGGGCACATCCCTTCGAATACAAGTATCTCGGCGATATTTCCGTGTCGGAGACCTATGCGTTCATATTCAACTATCTGCCGACAGACCCGCTCTGGCTGAAGAGATACCTGAATATGGGGGATTCCGAGATAGATAGGTATCTGAACTTCGCATTTTTGAACAAATTATTCTTCCTGAGGAGGTATGCCTCGAAGATAATCTATGAAATGGAACTCCACGCGAAAAGGGATATAGACGGCATGGATACGAGGTACAAGGAGATAATGGAAAGAGGGCTGAAGATAAGGCACAAGGCGAACAGATACCTGCTGGATGTTGACGACGGTTTCTATGTGGCACAGTACCTGAGAGCATGGATATTCGAGACGCAACTGAGGAAGCATGTAATCGAGAAAACGCAGAGAGAATGGTTTAACTCGAAGGATGCCGGAAAAATACTGAAAGAACTCTGGTCATACGGACAGAAATACAGTGTAGAAGAACTTGCAAAGATGATAGGTTATGGTGGCCTGGACGCCGAACCGATGACGGATGAGATAATCAGCGCTTTGAGAGGATAGAAAGGAAACTTTTCCTCTTTTTTATTACCAAAACCACCAGAGATAAGCCGAGTACTGTCAAAAGACCGATTGCGAGGATATTCGGCTCCTTTTTCAAATCCACCCTCACATGTTCACCGGAAGTGCTCTCCCCTACCTCGTTCACCGCTTTGACCGTATAATAATAGGTATTGCCGCTTTTTACGGAGTAATCGAGATATCTGGTGGTGCTGCCGTTCACGCTCGCCAAGTAGCTTTCGGCCCCTTTTCCACTTCCCCGGTATATTCTGTATTCAATCACCGGCGAGCCTCCGTCTTCATCGGGAGGAGCCCATGTAAGGTTCGCATATCCGTTTTCCAGTTTCACTCTGAGATTTTTCGGAGGAAAGGGAGGACCTACCATATTGGCTCTCGCTTCGTTGCTTTTTCCGCTCTCACCTATATCATTTACGGCAGTCAGATGATAATAATAAGCCCTTTCATTAGAAACAGCGTCCTGATAGGTAGTTTCGGAGGGCAAAACACTGCAGAGATATGCTTCTGCCCCACTGATCTTTCCCCTGTAAATCCTGTATTCGACCACCGGAGAGCCGCCGTCATCCTCCGGAGGCTGCCAAGATAGGTTTACATAGCCCTCTCCGATGCTGACTCTCAGATGTTGAGGGGGTGTGGGCGCGGATTTCCATAGGGAATATATGTAAGAATTGCCAGAACCGAAGTATACCGCACCGTTCATTCCTATTGCCGGAGAAGACCATATCGCCTGCCCCGTATCGAAGCTCCATCTCAGCGATCCGTCCGGATTTAAAGCATACATCTTCCCGCTGTATGTTCCGACATACACGGTGCCTTCGGCGGATATAGCGGGAGAAGACCACCATATTGAGCTGCCCGTGCTAAAGCGCCATTTCAGTGCTCCCTCGGAGTTTATCGCATATATGCTGTTGTCTCTGGACCCTATATATACCGTGCCTTCGGCGGATATGGCCGGCGAGGATGTTATGAAATCTCCTGTTGAGAATCGCCACCTAAGCGTGCCGTTGGGATTTATCGCATAGAGCTTACTGTTGCTTCCCACATAAATCGTGCCGTCCACTGCTATTGCAGGCGATGATTGAACACCTGTCCCGGTAGAGAACTTCCAAGCCAGTGTACCGTTGGGATTTACGGCATATACTCCGTCAGAACCGAAGATTATGCGGCCCCCCTTGTCGATTGCGGGAGAGGAGCGGACCGTGTCGTTTGCGGCAAACTTCCACTTCAACGTACCGTCTGGTCTTATGGCATAGAGGTGCCCGTCGTCCGAACCGACATAAATCACGCCATCGCTGCCTATGACCGGTGAGGACCATACGGAATTCCCTGTTTCAAAGCTCCACCTAAGCGTACCGTTGGGGTTTATCGCATAGAGGTGCCCGTCGTCCGAACCGACATAAATCGTACCTTCCGGGCCTATTGCAGGAGAGGATTGCACCGGACCTTCTGTTTCGAATTTCCATCTAAGGCTTCCGTTTTTATTTATTGCATACAGATTTCCATCGTCAGAACCGACATAAATCGTACTTTCCAGCCCTATTGCAGGAGAGGAGCGCACCGCTCCGTCGGTCTTGAATCTCCACTGCATCTTTCCGGGGTTATCGGCGGTGGAATACGGTGTTCTGCCGTTGTGTTCGGGGTTGCCTCGGAACATCTGCCAGACACCTTCTTCGGAGCCCCTTCCCGAATATTCGGGTGATGCCGATCTTTCTTCCGGGATATAGAGAATGAAAATACTCAGAAGTAACAGCGAAACTTCGAATAGAGATACAAGCTTCTTCGGACTTTTGTTCATTTATCTACCTCTTGTACGGTCGGAATAAACTTTACAGATTCAGGAAGCTTTTTATAGTTATCGACATCACGATGTTAACTTATCGCCTAAGAATTTTTGAATTCATGTTTTTGCATAACTCAAACTTTTGCTAAATCTATTGAGGCATCTCTTAATTATAGTCGCCGACCTGACTTTGTTAACTTACGATTTGTGCAAATGGCTTTTTATCAGGTCAACGACTTCGGGTCAGAAACATCTTGAGCCTGAAAGCATGTGTTTCTGACCATATGACCCGAAGAAATGGGCTTTACGAGGAACGATAGTTCCGAGTTTGCATTCCGTTAGGAGGGCTTTACGAGGAACGATAGTTCCGAGTTTGCATTCCGTCAGGAGGACTTTACGAGGAACGATAGTTCCGAGTTTGCCCTCCGTCAGGAGGGCTTTATAAGGCTGACTTAGCCTTCCATTGGAAGTTATAAAATCAGGGATTTCGTTCGAGACTGCCAGTCGGAGACATCATTAGTTTAGAAAGCTATGTCTCTTACTATAAAGGCTCCGACATGGGGGGCATAGCATTTAATCGGTAGTTTAATAAGTCAATCCGAAATCGGTGGCCGTGAACGGCTACATAATAGCGCTCCTCGTAATCATCGCATTCATTGCGCTCGCCTATGTTCTGCACAAGAAAGGGATACTGCAGAAGCACAGCATGGAACTCTACGGCCCTTTCGTAATGTGGAAGACAAGGAAAGGCAGGGAACTGATAGACAGAACCGCCAAGAAAAGAGAGCGCTTCTGGGCGAGATATGCGGATTTTTCCCTCGGAGTGATATTCTTTTTCATGCTCTTCGGAACCGTTCTTCTGATATGGGTAGCAAGCTTGGTCAGCAGGATACCGGCATCCAAGGCACCGAATCCTCAGATGATGCTGGGAATACCGGGAATAAACCCGATAATACCCCTCTGGTACGGAATATTCGGTCTTGCCGTCGCTATAGTCTTCCATGAATTTTCGCACGGAATACTTGCAAGGGTCGCAAAGGTGAAAATCAAGTCTCTGGGCCTGCTGTTCTTCATATTTCCTGTCGGAGCATTCGTGGAGCCCGACGAGGAAGAGGTAAACAAACTTTCCAGAAGAAAGAGGATGAGGATATATGCGGTGGGGCCGAGCGCAAACATATTCCTTGCGATAATATTCGCACTGCTTTTCATAGGGATGGTCGGGCAGGCTCAGCCGATACACGACGGTGTTGTCGTTTATGGGACATACGAGAATACCCCGGCTTCCGATGTTCTCGATAGAGGAATGGAGATAATCGAGGTAAACGGCACCGCTATAAACTCACCCGCGGAGCTCAAGAGCGCTCCTCTTCCGCCTGCAAACCACAGAGTGGAAATAAGGGTCATGGACGGAAGGACGGAAAGGGATATGAGCATAAATTCGGGGCTGGTCATCGTCGGAGTAACAGAGGGCTATGCCGCATCGAATGCCGGAATAAAGACAGGCATGATGATAGATTCCCTGAACGATACGGCAGTACACAACTACAGCGATTTCATATCCGCGCTGTCTCTCATAAAACCGGGTCAGACCGTGAACATCACGCTTTACGAAAGGTCCGGTACGCAGTATGTGTTCTCGGACATTCGGAGCATAAGTTTCACGAACGAGGACAAATACTCATACTATGAGAAATATTTCCCTTCGGAGAACAGCAAGGAATACAGGGGAAAGGCGATAATGGGTGTTGCAGTGTCCACCTTCGGGATATACGGGATGGACGCCGAATCCATACCTAAAGCTCTTGCCCATCCTTTCTGGGGAGACAGGGATGCCGGGGATGTCGTCAAAAGTTCCCTCCGCTACATATCGCTCCCATTGAGCGGGCTCCTGCCCGTGGACGGCCCGATGAGCGAGATATACTCGTTCGGAGCCCTGGATTTCCTTCCTCCTTCGGTTTTCTGGGTGCTTGCCAACTCGTTTTACT
>WALJ01000129.1 GCA_015522885.1 Thermoplasmata archaeon | reverse complement strand
GCCAGGTCGGCGACCATATTTGCACTTCGGGTTCTGACAGGTCATATCCGTATTGCTCCTTGGTCTAGCCATACACGGGGATAGCATTTCTCGTATATAAATTATGCGGTCTGTTTAAGGACAGTACCGAAGCTTATGTCTCTGACTATAATTTCCGTGCTCCACACGATCTCCGCTCTGACACAACCATTAAATATTACCTTGTTCTCGCAGAGACGGTAACGGCCAAAGCGACAGGGAAACACCCGTTCCCATCCCGAACACGGAAGTTAAGCCTGTCTGCGTACCGGTCTGTACTGTGGTGCGCGAGCCCACGGGAACGCCGGTAAGCTGTTAACCATTCCTTTAATATACCATTTTGCTTCTGGCATAATCATGCGAATAAAGGACTATATCGAGATGTTCGAAGCCGAAACGGTTTTAAAGAGGAGTTTGAACCCATATCTTGAGATTTCAGGAGCGCTCCAGATATCCCAAAAGACTCCTATGCTGTTCGAGTGGAACGGAAAAAATATACTGGGGAATCTGTGGGCGGACAGAAAAAGGATTGCGAAAGCCCTGGGTGTTGCGGATAATGAGCTTGTAAAAACCATACTTCGTGCGATAGACAATCCCGAACCATTTGAAGTCGTGGAAAAGGGAGCATTCACTGAAAAACTCGCATCTTTCGATGAAATTCCCATATTGAAATTCTTCGAAGAGGACGGCGGCAGGTACATCACCTCGGGAATAATATCTGCAGTATATGAGGGATTGAACAACATCTCCTATCACCGTATGCTTGTGAAGGACGGACATCTGGTTGCAAGACTCGTGGAAGGAAGACACACCGACAGAATGTACAGGGAGGCAATGAAAAACGGAGAGGAATTGAAGATAGCGATAATCATAGGCGCTCCTCTTGAGGTGATGATTGCCGGAGCATGCTCCGTGGAATACGGGCGGAGCGAACTTGAGATTGCCTCGGCTTTGTACAAAATATCTCACGGCGAACCCCTGAAAGTTGTCTATAAGGATGGAATTCCCGTGCCGGCTGAGTCCGAATATGTGATTTTGGGAAGAATCACCGAAGCTCTTGAGAATGAGGGACCTTTTGTTGACATCACGGGAACACTTGATTATATCAGGCAGCAGCCGGTAATAGAGACAGATGCCATATATTCGGCACCCGAGCCTGTCTACCATACGATACTGCCGGGGAGTTATGAGCATTTTCTGATGATGGGTTTACCCCGTGAGGCCACAATTTACAGGGAAGTTTCCAAGGTTGCGGAGATTGAGGACATGACCCTGACACCCGGCGGCTGTTCGTGGCTGCACGGTGTGATTTCAATAAGGAAGAAAAGCGAAGATGAGCCGAAAAGGGTCATAGAAGCCGCATTCAAGGGGCACAGGTCAATGAAAAGGGTGATTGTTGTGGATGAGGACATTGATATTCACAATCCGGAAGAGGTGGAATGGGCGCTGGCTACGAGATTTCAGTTGAAAAGAGACATGGTGATGAGGCATGAAAGAGGAAGCAGTCTCGACCCCAGTGCATACGAAGACGGGAAAATGGACAAATGGGGACTGGACGCCACAAAGCCTATTGGAAAAGAAGGCTTTAAAAGGCTGATTAGGCCCAGCTAAGCCCTAAGACAAAAGAGAAAGAAAACTACTTATAGCGCTCCTAAATAAGATGTTTGTGAACCTTCCAGTAAAAATCATAGCCGCACTTCTTATAGTGTCTGCTATTGCCTCCACAGTATATTCTGTCAATATCGCGAGTGAGTACACCGCAGCCATGCAGGCGCTTGCGGAATTCCATGCGAAAGCGGAATACGACCTTAGTTCCGTAGAAAACGGAGACCTTTATGTGAATGTGACATTCTACAATCCCTCGGGAATAGTTCTAAAAACCTATGAGTTCGGTTACGCTTTTTATATGATGAACTCAAGCACCATGGGTTTTGGCAGATACGCCACTTCAGGTGGGGGGCGTGAACTTCTTATTACCCTAGACCCCCACTCAAGCGTGACCAAAAGATTTCATTTCGAAATAACAGATAAGGAAAATGCTCTGTGGCTGCTCGAGAATGATGGGCATCTGGTTATCAACCAGTACATGGAGATACGCTTCCGTGTCGATGATTCGGAATACACGAACATATATGCATGGGGAATTCCGCACTACGAATGCGCCACCTACGGAGGCGGTCCTTTTGGATAGGCAGAGCATTTACAATATCTGGGTTCCGGTGTTCTGGGGACTTATAATCGCCCTTATATCTCTCCCATTCTATCTTCTGATGGTCATTCCGCAGATAGGAGAGACAACGGGTATGGATTCCTTCGGCCCATTTATGGTGCCCCTGTTTGCAGCATTTCTGGTGGCAGTGGTTCTATGCGATAGAGGAATCGCTAGTTCCCTCATAGCCTTGGTCACAGGGGCAACGGCTCTCATATCTCTCGTTCTTTTCGTACTCATATTTCCGTCGTTGATCGGCCTTGTTTGGTTTATAGATTTTTACTATGTCGATGCAGGCACGAAACTGATAGTCAGCATTGTGATCCTTTTCCCGAGCCTTCTCATAGGGGGAGTTACGGGCAAAGTATTCGGAGAACTTTTCATATCCGAACAGACAAAGAAGGAGAAGAAGGAATTGAATCGGAGGATGAGGGAATGGAAGGAGACTCTCGAAAGGGTTCTCGAGGAGAAATTCGAGGAAGAAATGAGACAGAAAGAAAAGAGAGAGGCCGCTTGGAGAAATAAACCTGTTAAAGCAGAAGAGCCGGAAGAGAACATCCGTAGAGAACTTTGAAAAACTCCTTCGACAGCATCTCCGAAAGCCATCCCGATGAGATGAAGCTCCGATTTTCAGGTGAATTATAGTTGTCGACCTGAACTTTGTTAACTTATGATATGTGTAAATGGCTTTTGTCAGGTTAGCGATTGCCAGTCGGAGACGGCATTACTTTGGAAAGTTATGCCTTCGACTATAGGGCCCAAGGAGCGAATCTTTCGGCCTTCGAATACAACCGGGATTTTTTCTGAACATGCGATGTTTTCACATTCGAAGTCCTGCATTTGCACCATAAATTTATTAAACCATAATTCTTCCTCTCCTGCGATGTCAATGGAAGAAGGCGCAAAGAATGCCGTTGCGGTGTGTATGGGAACAAGGCGCGGAGAGAGAGTGCTGATAATAAGTGATAAACCGAGAAATAAGGTAGCGAGGGCCCTTTTCAACGCATCGGAGGAGGTTGGAGCCGAACCTGTTCTTGCGGAGATGTCCTCATTCAGGCAAAATGAGCGGGAACTGCCTCTTCATCTTGCCAAAGCCATGATGTACAGCGATGTGGTCTTCGCACCTACGGAGAATTCTATATCTCATACACGGGCCAGAATCGTAGCAAGCAAGGCAGGGGTGAGAATAGCATCCATGCCGGGAATCAGAAGCAGGGAGATGACCGGTCCGATGACAGCGGATTTCGAGGAGATAGCTGCCAATATAAGGAGAATATACGAAGAGGTCAGACGAAAGAAGAAGATAACGGTTACCGGCAAAGGTGGGACGGAGATAAGCATGAGCGTGGACGGGAGGATGTGGGTCACGGAAGACAGCGGCCTTGCCAGAGAGAAAGGGGCGTTTACGAATCTCCCCGCTGGAAACATGTTCACACCGGTGATAGAGAAGAACAGCAACGGTATCATAGTAGTTGATGGCACTCTTGACAATAAAACGCTCAGAACTCCTCTGAAGCTCGAGGTAAAGAAGGGAAAAATCGTAAATTATGAAGGTGGGAAGGAGGCGGAATATCTCAAAGAGATGTTCGAAAAAGGGGAAAAGAGGTCGAGCTACATCGGTGGTTTCGGCATGGGCATGAATCCCAAAGCAGGAATAGTCGGTCATCCGCTACAGGATGAGATAGCTCTGGGAACCGCTCATTTTTACATCGGCGAGAACTTCTCTTTCGGCGGGAGAATAAGAGGGTCTATCCGAATGAACGCCGTTATAAGAAAGGCAACTGTAAAAATAGGAGAAATAACAATAATAGAAAAAGGGGAGTTTGTATTTTGATACTTGTTTTTCTATTTTTTGTACCATCCCTTGGGAAGTTCAGCACCGCATGCATAACAGATTGTAGCGTCCTTGCTTAGCATGGTTCCGCAGTATGGACACGGATATTCATCGGCTTCACCGCCTTCTTCGGCAGGTGCCGCAGCTGCTCCTTTGTACCATC
>WALJ01000128.1 GCA_015522885.1 Thermoplasmata archaeon | reverse complement strand
CCGACGTACCTCTGGCCTCTCCCGGTCCCAAGCCCGGTAGTCTCTCCAGAATTCGAACAGTTAAGCTGCCCGATTTACCCAGAGATTTGCCGGGCCGGCTACGGACGTTTTAGGCTCAATAAAAGGGATCACCACTTGGGCTGCCGGTATTACCGCGGCGGCTGGCACCGGTCTTACCCAGCCCTTACTTCACATGCTTTTTAGGCATATGAACAGCCCAGACTAACGCCTGGGCACTTGGGGTTCCCTCATCACGGTTTCCCGCAGTGTGAAGTTTTCGCGACTGCTGCGCCCCGTAGGGCCTGGACTCGTGTCTCAGAGTCCATCTCCGGGCTTCCTCGCTCAAGGCCCGTACCCGTTTTAGGCTAGTTGGGCCGTTACCCCAACTACTACCTGATAGGCCGCAGACCCATCCTCAGGCGCCGGAGCTTTCAGCCATAGAGCATTCCAGCATCCATGACCTATGGAGTATTATCCTCAGTTTCCCGAGATTATCCTCCACCTGAGGGTAGGTTATCTACGTGTTACTGAGCAGTCCGCCGAGTCCCGAAGACTCTCGACTCGCATGTCTTAATCGAACCCCAATAGCGGTGACCGCCGGCAGGATCAACCGGAGTTGAACCTGTCACGATTTACCTTGGGTTTATTAGTGTGAATTGGCGGCTATTGAGTTTCACCATTTCTCATCGAACGTCGGGCTTGAGAGTTCACGATTGCTCGGGTTTCTCAGGCCCCCATGTGCTGTCCTCGAAGTTGGAAATGCAGAGCGCTCACCGCCAGCGAAATGCCATACTCACGCTTGCCGTCGGCTTCGAGGTAAGCCCGCTTAACAGCGGTCCCTATTTAACGATTTCGGGAATTGCTCTTATGCTGTCCTCCCTTAAAAATCTTTCGACACTTTTCAGTATCTATCTTGTACACCTGCATCTGTCATATATACTTCAAGGTTAGAAAATGTGCGGTTCATACCATGCCTGTGCTTCGTCTCTCATAGAACGATAGAAGGAATAAATATGTGATAACGATAATGGAAGAATGCAACCGTGACATATGTCTGTGTATAACACATTTCTCAGTGCTCCATCCCGAAGTTTTATAGTCGCCGATCTAACTTTATTAACTTAGGATATATATAAATGGCTTTTTTATCGGGTCAACGATTTCTGGTCAGAGACACCATTAGTTTGGAAACTTATGTCTCCGACTGTAAATCCTCTTTTTTCTCCGATTTTTCTTTTTCAGCGCTTTTTTTCTTCCCGTTTTTCTTCTTATCTCCCTCTTTTTCTCTCTTCTTGCCCTTGTATTCCTCTATGAAGACAATTTTTTCAGGTTTCAGAATCTCCCTCAGGTCGGAAATTATCAGATATTTCATCTCGTGCCATCTGTGGTCGTACTTGCATATATCCGGTAACTTCAATTCCAGAGCCTTTCCGCTCTTGACCTCGAACTCGTCGCCTTTTCCGTAATATGCGTCTATTATTCCCCTTATCTTCTCTTCCGGCTTTTCCGCCCTCTTAACTATCGTATATTTGTAAGAGAGCGTCTTTCCGGCGAGAGGGTGATTGAAATCCACCCTTACCCTTGAGGCAGTTACGAAGGTTATAATCCCCTTCTTCCCGTTTATCTCCACTTCCTTGCCGACATCAGGGGTTATTCCCAGCCTTATTATCCTCGAGATTGGCAGCAGTTCGACGAGCTTAGCATCCCTTTTTCCGAAGGCATCCTCGGGAGATATCTCCACTTCATATTCCTTGCCCGGTTCGGCCTTCATCAGAGAATCCTCAACCACCCTGAAGGTCTGCTCTTTGCCTATTATCATCGCTCTCGGTCCGTAGTTTATCGAAGATTCATGGATCTCGTGTTCCTTGGCGAGTTCCTCCTTCGTCGTATCGTAGAGTTTCGAGTCGTCTTTTATCCAGACTTCGTAGTCTATGTAAACTATATCGTTCTTTTCCATTTGTATCACCAAAGTGGAGCGCTCTGCGATTAAGAGGCTCTTATTAAAGATTTCGGTGGGTTCAGGTCCTTGTAGTATCCCAAAATACTTTGAGGTCTCTTATTAAAAAGAATATTGATTGCTATAGCCAGAAACGGCTTTGGAACAAAATTATTCGGCGGGCAATTCCAGGGTTTTATAGTCGGAGACATAAGCTTCTATAGTTGGAGACATAAGCTTCTAAACTAATGACGTCTCTGACTATCGGTCGCCGGCCTGAGAAAGATGCTTCCACGATTGCCATAAGCGCTCAATCTCGGAAACAGGCTACTCAATGCCTAAAAGAAAAAACCCGGGACCCCTAAGAAAACGCCTCAACCCGCGAAGAGAAACGGAAGACCATCTTTGGGGAATACGCCACAACATCAGGCGATTATGTTACCTCAGATACATGGGAGGCGGCACACCGATGCCTCTATCAACCGAAGCATAACGGAATTTTGTTCCGAAGCGGGATTATTAGAGAACTGTACCAGATTTCTTATATATTGTTAAAGTAAAAAACGGATGGTGTTAAAATGATGAGAAAAATCGCTGTTCTGCTGCTGGTCCTGATGCTTCTCCCCGTGTTCTATTCGGGTACGGGGTCATCTGCAGGGACGAGAGCGGCTGGAAATGATATAAAGTCAATGGTGTTCTACGCCCACAATGCAAGTGAAGCACAGTACATCTTTGACTACTCGACGACCCATGTCGTGAACACAACACTGGGCGACAGGCTCGACAGTGTAGGTGATCAACAGAGAGTGAGGATAAACTGGTATCTGAGTCCGAAACTGGCAGGAGCTTTTACTGTGAACGGAAATATAACATTCACAATCTATGCGAATACCACCGGTGTTTCTGCGAATGCGAACCTGAATCTTGAAATCTATGAAGTGAGATACAAGAGCGGAACGACAACGGATGAGACCCTCATAGCATCGGGAGGCCCTGAGGGTTATACGCTCACATCAACGATAGATTCATATTCCGTAACCGCCGTAAATGTTCATCATACCTTCAACAAAAGTTCAAGCATAAGAGTATATCTTGAGATTCAGGGCGGTGCCGATTCCTACTTCATGGCATGGTACGGGGATTCCACCTATGATTCCAGAGTGGTATTCGATTCCGTGGATTATCTCAGAGTGGCAGATGTATATACGCTGGATTATAACAATGACAGAGTGAGCAGTTTCGACCCGAACGCCCAGCAGAAGGTCATCAAAATAAGGGCAAATCTCACTGACCCATTCGGAGGATATGATATAAGGTGGGCAAAGGTCACGGTGATAGCTCCGGACGGTTCCCTCGTTCTGGACAATGCGAGCATGAACAAAATAGACGGTACACCGATATCCTACAATAACATATATGGAAAGTCCATATCCTATAATGACCTGCCGGTGGGCACATATAAAATAATAGTCTATGCGATGGATAACAACGGATACTATTATTACTATCACAGACAGAATTACGAGTACGGGCCTTATGGAGACGAAGGCACCGGTTATTTCTCGATAGGACTACCGAATACCGTGGATTTCACCCTTGTGGATGCCTTTGGCGCTCCAATTCCGGCGGCTGAGATAGAGATGCTGTATGGTGGAGAGATCACGGCCTCGGGAATCACCGATTCTCAGGGATATCTTTCACTGGGTGTCTACACGGGCACATACACGGTCAATGTGATTTGGCATGGAAATGTGATTGCCGGCCCGAGCACGGTTATGGTGATAAACGGAAACGAGAACGACACGCTGACCGGGAATACGCTTACTGTATCCTCGGACATGGCTGTAAAGATATACGGAAATGTGGGAAACCTGAACCTGCATGTCGTCGATGCCGATGCTCTTGACCTTGAAAACGCTGCGATATATCTGATATACCCGAACGGGAGCGCAATAATCTCCCCGATAAAGACGAATTCGCAGGGCATGGCATCGCTCGAAAGGGTTGCGGGCGGACCATACAGGATATCTGTGGTATGGAAGGGCGCAGAGGTAAAATCATCCGAGCTTATTGCCGTATTCACCAGATACCAGCCGAGTCCTACGTATGACATCGACACAAATGTATACAATATAGTCCTGATAACATACGATTCCAAAGGAATACCCATATCAATGGTCACGGTTGCACTTTCCAGCTCCGATACAGGCAATACCGAGGGCTTTGGAACAAGCGGAACGGACGGCAGGATAGAAATGAGGGTTCCCGGTGGAGCCAAGATTATCGAAGGGTACTGGCATGATGTAAACGTGTATTCGGATGAGAAGACTATAGATTCCTCGGGAACGGTGGAACTCCGGTGCTCCATATATTATCTGGAAGTAAGCGCTGTGGGGAATGACGGAAAGAAGCTTTCGGGAGTGGATATAACACTCGAGAAGTCTGGTTCGACAATAGAGTATGACAGAACAGGCAGCTCCGGAAATGTTACTTTCAGGGTTGCTCCGGGAACCTACACCATAAGGGGAAGGCTTGTGACCACATATATGATGCAGGAGATAAATGAGAAAAAGGCAAAAGATGTGAGCGTTGCAGGCAATACCGAGGAGACTCTAAGTTTCGATTCGTATCCCCCGAATCCTGTGACAACACCGCTGGCCCTCTTCTCCATAGTGATAATACTGCTGATCGCTCTCTATGTGGGTACGCTGCTGTATCTCAGAAAGAAGAGCACTCCCTCTGCTCCATCAGAGCCCGTGGAAGAATTGAAAAAACCCGAAGAGCCCTAAATATAGTCGCCGACTGTAAACCCTTCAATTTCATATTTTCTATTTATTTATAATATTGTCGGA
Source organism: Thermoplasmata archaeon (assembly GCA_015522885.1). Taxonomy (GTDB): domain Archaea; phylum Thermoplasmatota; class Thermoplasmata; order WALJ01; family WALJ01; genus WALJ01. The sequence continues at coordinate 8,673 of WALJ01000128.1, read as the reverse complement.
AGATTCCATTGTTTTTCGTGTCGAAACCATTATAAAGGCCACCCTTTTATGGGCTTTTCACCCACTGAGGCTTTTATATGACTGGCGAACTCACCGAAGACCTGGAACAAAAAAGAGAACGTGCATATAACGAAGCGATGAAGCACCGCAAGAGAAGGGACGGTCTCAATGATGAAGCTAAAAAGTGGGCCGCAAAAAGAGACGAATTGAACAAAAAGGCCAGAGATCTGGCGAAGCAAGGGGCTGCACACAAGGAAAAGAGAGACAAGTACAATGAGAAGGTCAGGGAAACAAAGGTTTTGAGGGATGAATGGAATAAAAAGTACAGGGACATAGAGAGGGAGATTGCACGTAAAAAAAGGGAGCAGATGCCTAAAGGAGGCGTTCCCCTCGGTAAACTGAAAGCCCAGTTGAAAGCACTCGAGTTCAAGCAGATGACACAGGTCCTGACCAAGGAAAAGGAGCAGGAGATAATAGAACTTCTGGCAAAGCTTCAGAGACAGATAAAGGACATAGAGAAGAATCTCGAGGACAGTGAGGAGATAAAAGCGCTCCTGAAAAAGGCCGAGGAGATAAAGGAGAAGGCCGAAGAATACCACCAGCTTCTTTCGAAATATGCGGATGAGGCGCAGGAAGAGCACGAAAAGATGGTCGAGTTCTTCGAACAAGCGGATAAACTCAGGAACGAGGCGGACGAAGCACAGGAGAAGTTCATAGAGGCAAAGCTGAAATCAGACGAGGAGCACAGGGAGTTCCTTGAGGCTATGAAAAAACTCACGGACTTCGAAAAGGTACTTGCGGGTCTTAGGCACAAAAAATCAAGAAGAAGAGATGAAGGGGAGAGAGAAAAGAAGAATAAGGCAAAAGAGATATACGAGAGGTTCAAGAAGGGCGAAAAGCTCAGTACAGAAGACCTTATGCTTCTCCAAAAGTCGGGTTTTCTGTAAATATTTTCTATTTATTCATATCTGTTTTTTGTTTATTAAACCTCTGAATTTCGAAAAGGTATTTATAGGTCGGTTTAAAAGAAGACATGGGGATTTCGGGCTAGGAGTTGAGTGCATCCCGTTTAACAAACTAGCCCACCACCCCCTTTTTCTCTAAAATTGTTTATATGAGTAGTAAATCTCCGCTTATGACCCTCGACCTCGAAGAGACGAAAGATATCCTGAAGCGCTTCATTCTTGATAAAGTGGAGGAGAGCGGGGCTTCCGGAGTGGTTCTGGGACTGAGCGGAGGTCTGGATTCCGCCGTTGTACTGAAGCTTTGTGTGAATTCCCTCGGAAAGGAGAAGGTGCATGCCCTTCTTATGCCGGAAACTCTTGATGACTCACATTTTCTGGATGCCGAAAGATATGCAAGAGAGCTGGGAGTGGAATACGGCATAATCGAAATAGGAGATGCCGCCGAAAAATTTTCGGAAAAGTTTGAAAATCTATCGAAAGGGGCGATGGACAACATAAAGGCAAGGGTGCGCATGATCCTTCTTTACACATACGCATACGAAAATAACATGATAGTGATGGGTACGAGCAACAAATCCGAGTTACTGACCGGTTATTTCACGAAGTTCGGGGATGGCGGTGTTGACTTCATGCCGATAGGGGACCTTTACAAGACAGAGGTTATGGAACTAGCTCTCTATATAGGGGTACCGGAGAAGTTCATATCGAAGCCTCCGAGCGCGGGGCTGCATCCCGGACAAAAGGACGAGGATGAACTCGGAATCAAATACGAAAAACTGGACTGCGTACTCAAAGGAATCGAAAAGGACATGTCGGATGATAAAATCTCGGAGAACTGTAGCATCGAAAAAGAAGAGGTAATCAGAGTCGGAAAGATGGTGAAAAGGAGCATACACAAGAGAAAGATGCCTGTAATTCCCAAAATAGGATTAAGGACCGTCGGTTGGGACTGGAGAGAGTAGATATCACACATTCTCTCTTATCTTTCTTTATCTTAGAGATACCGCAAAAGACAGGCGACCGGAATCCATAGAAAACCCAAAGAAGGCGCCGGCTGTGCTTTCTCTTTAGGAATCTCCACCCTTAATGTTCGATGGATTGCTTTCACCTATGGAATTGCGCTCATCTCCCAGTTTTTCCATTATTTCCTTTTTTACACTATTGACATCCATCGTATCACCTGCTACCCCGAAAGCAAACGGCATATAAGAATTTTAGGAAATCTCTGTTTTATTAAAAAGAGAAAGATTTATCCCTTCTTCGGATAGTAGTTCTCCATCCCATTCGGAGATTCTTAAAGGAAAATCTTATATACTAAAGAAACTTAACAGTTTTGTTAAGTAAGTGATGTGATACTATGGAATGGAATGAAATAGAGAGAAAAGCCGGAAGAATCGGGGTCTCCCCTCAGATGGTCCTCCGTGAAGAAGTGCAGAAAGGAATTCTGGCATCCATGAGTCTTCTCGGAGCATTCAGGTATCTGATATTTCAGGGTGGAACGGCATCGAGATTGTTCTACGGCAATCCCAGATTCTCCGAAGACCTTGATTTTGTCCTCAGAGAAGGAGAGGATTTCGAACTTCATGCCATAAAAGAGGACATAGAGAGACAGTTATCTCTTGATTTCCACTACATTCCAGAAGTAGATGTATATGTCCAGAAGAAAGGAAACGGTATGTGCAGGATGCTTCTTAAGACACGTTCCGAAGAGCTGGCTCAGAGATTGGTCATAAACATAGAACTCTTTCGTGTACCCTCCTACCTCAATTCCCCTCTCATAATGGAATATCCTCCTCTGAACCCGGTTGTGAGGGTCGAGGATAGGGAAGAGATGCTTGCCGATAAGCTTATCGCCATTTCTCTCAGAAGATATCTGAAGGGCAGGGATATCTGGGACATCCACTATCTTCACAAGCTGGGAATCGAGGCGCCTGCGGAACTTATCGTAAAGAAGGGCAGGGACTATGGGGAAGAAGATATCGCCAAAAAAATGGATGAAGCCCGGAAAAGGCTGGAAAAAAGAGGAATTCCCGCACTTAAAAAGGAACTTGCCCGCTTTCTCCCGCCTTCTCATTATCTGCAGATAAAGGGTTCTCTGGAGGAGGTCATAAGTACGGTGATATCTCTGCTGGAGATATTTGTCAGGAGGATTGAGGATGAGGTTGAATGAATGGACGAACTTATTTAAGGAGCATTCAGAGAAGAGAATATTTTCAATAAATGACATTGCACAGCTTACGGAAAGAGAAAAGAGCGTGCTATGGGTCGAACTGCATCGCCTGGTCAAATCCGGTACTCTGGAGAGGGTGGCCAGAGGCTGGTATGTGAACCCTTTCTATCCCCCTTCCCCTGAAGAGATAGGAATGGTTCTGAGAAGGCCGTCCTACATATCCATGGAATACGCCCTATCTATGAAGAACATACTTTCCCAGAGCTCTTACACCCTAACTCTGATAACTCTCAAACAGCCTTATACCTATGGAAGAGGGCAGTGGAACTTCGAATATCACCAGATAAGCAGGAGACTCTTTTTCGGGTATCTCGAAGAGAGGGGCATACTGATAGCTGAGCCTGAGAAGGCTCTTCTGGATATGATATATATTCGACACCTCAAGAACAAAGAGATGGACGAATACGAGCTGAATTCAATGCTGGAAGATATGTATCTGGAAGAGTTCGATACGGAGAAAGTGGAGAGATATTCGGAAGAATTCGGGGAAAAAATGAGAAGAATGGTCGAAAAGTTCGTTCTCTGATTCTTTTATCCCTTCTTCGGATAGTACTTTTCCATCCATTCCTTCCTTATCCTTTTCAGCTCCTCTCTCGGAAGCGTTGATAGAAGTTCCCATGCGAGGTTCAGGGTGTCATCTATGCTCCTGTCCTCGTCCTTTCCCTGCGCAACGAACCTTCTCTCGAAGATATCGGAGAACTTCAGGAATTTCTTGTCCCTCTCAGTTAGAGCCTCCTCTCCTACAACAGCAACTAGGTTTCTCAGGTCGTTTCCCTCGGCATATGCGGCATAAAGCTGGTTCGCAACATCCGCGTGGTCCTCCCTTGTCCTTTCCTTACCGATTCCGTGCTGCATCAGCCTTGATAGGCAGGCACCCACCGTAACCGGCGGATATATGCCCTTCCTGTGCAGTTCTCTCGAAAGCACTATCTGTCCTTCCGTGATATAGCCTGTAAGGTCCGGTATCGGATGCGTCATATCGTCGTCAGGCATGGTAAGTATGGGTATCTGTGTTATCGTCCCCTGTTTACCGTGTATCCTTCCCGCCCTCTCATAGATGTTCGCAAGGTCCGTGTACATGTATCCGGGATATCCTCTTCTTCCGGGGACCTCTTCCCTTGCGGCGGCTATTTCTCTGAGCGCCTCGCAGTAATTCGTCATATCCGTCAGTATCACAAGCACATGCATGCCCTTATCGAACGCAAGATATTCGGCAGTTGTCAGGCCCATTCTCGGTATGATTATTCTCTCGATAGCAGGGTCATCTGCAAGGTTCAGGAAGAGTACCGACCTTTCCAGAGCGCCTGTTCTTTCGAAGTCCCTTCTGAAGAAGTTGGCTTCCTCGGATGTTATTCCCATGGCCACGAATACCACTGCAAACTCCTCTTTCTGCCCGAGAACCTTCGCCTGTCTGGCTATCTGGGCCGCCAGCTCGTTATGCGGCAATCCGGATGCGGAAAATATCGGAAGCTTCTGACCTCTGACAAGTGTGTTCATCCCGTCTATCGTGGATACCCCTGTCTGAATGAACTCTTTCGGAAACTCCCTCGCGGAGGGATTGATAGGAGCGCCGTTTATATCTCTTCGTATGTCGGGTATTATCTCCGGACCTCCGTCTATCGGCCTTCCCGAGCCGTCAAAGACCCTTCCAAGCATCTCCGTGGAAAGTCCTATCTGCATGGTCTCTCCCGTGAACCTTACGCTTGTGTTCTTCGTGTCGAGCCCGTTTGTGCCCTCGAAGACCTGAAGTATCGCCAGTTCCTTTCTTGCTTCCAAGACCTGCCCGAGCCTTTCCCTGCCGTCTCCTCCCTTTATCTTCACGACCTCTCCGTATGCGACTCCATGAACACCTTCGACGACAACGAGCGGACCGCTTATCTCTCTGACTGTCCTGTACTCCATATCCTTGTTCACATCTCTCATTGCTCGACCCCCTTGACGAGTTTTCCTATTTCATCCCTCATCCTGACGCTCATTTCGGTGAACTCCTTTTCGTATGTCTCATTGGAAATCTTCGCCATCTGGGACAGGTCTCCTTTGCACTTCAATTTCTTTATCTTTCCTATCTCCACGCCTTTTCTCACGGCACCCATTATCAGGTCGCGGAATTCCAGCATTATCTTGAGCATCATGTACTGCTTTTTTGGCGGGCAGTATGTGTCTATCTCATGGAAAGCATCCTGTTGAAGGAAGTCCTCTCTTATGACCCTCGCAGCCTCCAGAGTGGCCTGTTCGGCAGGTGGCAGAGCATCGGGACCGACCAGCTGCACGATTTCCTGCAGTTCCGCCTCTTTCTGAAGAAGTCCCATGGCTTTGTTCCTCAGCTCGAACCAATCCTCGCCGACTTCCTTCTGCCACCATGACTTGACCGCATCGAGATAGAGCGAATATGATCTCAGCCAGTTTATCGAAGGGAAGTGCCTTCTTTCTTTAAGAGCGGTATCCAGCGCCCAGAAGACCTTGACTATTCTCAGCGTGTTCTGAGTGACAGGTTCCGAGAGGTCTCCACCAGGGGGACTGACTGCGCCGATGACCGAGATGGATGCGACCTTTTCCTCGGTGCCTTCCAGAACCGCCTTTCCGGCTCTCTCATAGAAAGCCGCGAGTTTCGAAGCCAGATATGCTGGGTAACCCTCTTCTCCCGGCATCTCTTCCAGCCTTCCGGATATCTCCCTCATGGCCTCGGCCCATCTTGATGTGGAATCGGCCATAAGAGCGACATTATATCCCATGTCTCTGTAGTATTCGGCGAGTGTGATTCCGGTGTAAACACTGGCTTCTCTTGCAGCAACCGGCATGTTGGATGTATTGGCAAGCAAAATGGTCCGATTCATCAGAGGCTTTCCTGTCTTCGGGTCGACGAGTTCCGGGAATTCCCTGAGAACATCGGTCATCTCGTTTCCCCTTTCACCACACCCCACATATACGACTATCTCGGCATCCGCCCATTTCGCAAGCTGGTGCTGGGTAACGGTCTTTCCTGTCCCGAAACCTCCGGGAATTGCAGCCGTACCTCCTTTTGCCATTGGGAAGAAAGTATCTAAAATCCTCTGACCCGTGACCAGAGGCTCTCCCGGAGCAAGCTTCTTTTTAACCGGCCTTGCATGCCTGACAGGCCATTTCTGGTACATGAAAACATCTTTGAGGCCGTCCGCTGTCTTAAGTTTTGCAACCGCATCTTTAAGGGTATAATCGCCCTCGGACACTATCTCATCCATCTCTCCCGAGATTCCCGGAGGTATCATTATCCTGTGCTCGACAACTGCCCCCTCCTGCACGGTTCCTATGATATCTCCGCCCACGAGCTTTTTTCCCTTTTCGACCACGGGTACGAAATGCCATTTTTTATCGAAGTCTATGGGGTCTGCGGTTACCCCTCTCGATATGAAATCTCCCGATTTCTCCATGATCGTAGGTAGGGGTCTCTGTATCCCGTCGTATATCTGGCCTATGAGCCCCGGTCCGAGTATCAGCGAAAGAGGAGCGCCGCTTCTTTTGACCACTTCTCCTGGCCCTATGCCGCTTGTCTCCTCGTAGACCTGAATCGTCGCCATATCCTCTTTGAGTCCTATTATCTCGCCTATGAGCCCTTCGTCACCTACATGTACCACTTCATACACTTCGGCTCCTTTCATGTTCCTCGCTTCGACTACGGGGCCGGCCACTCTTGTTATTATTCCATCTTCAAATTCCATTTATGCACACTCCTATTTCTCCATATCAACGCCTACCGCTCTTTTGACTATCATTCTTATGGCATCTTCTTCCATCTTTCCGGATTTCGGCGGAATCTCCACCACTATGGGGTAAAATTCCCCTGCTTTCCTTCTGCGCTCTATGATATCTCTTACATCCCTTGCGAGGTCCGAGCTTATGAAAAGCACGACTATATCGGGTGTGTTGAATATCTTCTTCAATGCCTTTTCGGTCTCGAACCTGTCTCCGCACACATGAGCTTCCTTCACTCCTGCCAGCATGAAAGCCCTTACTGTTTCATTGTCAGATATCACGGCCATCCTCATTCGTCCGCCTCCGTTATGAGCAGATCTTCGACATCGGCCCATGTCATGCCGTTCTCTATGGCAAGATTCACGGCCTTCAGATTCCTTAGTTCCATATCTTTGGCCGTAAAGAATAACAGTGAGGGACCTATATCAAGGGAATTTTCCATCGCCATATTTGCGGAAATTCGGAGGAGCGCCGCATCCAGCGCTATCTCCGCATCCTCCACTGTTACTGCTCCTTTGAGGATTTCACCGTACGAAGTTCCCGAAAGCTCGGCGATAGCGGAAGAGATATCGCCTGCCTCTGCCATGTTCTTAAGCCTCCATTCCGCGGCCTCTCTTCCCTCGGCAAACAGAGATTTCATCGCTTTTTCCGGTGAGATTCCCAGATTCTTAGCTCTGAGGACCATTTTTATATTCATGATATCCGTCATCGCTCCCAGCATTCTCTTTACCTTCTTCGACACATCCCCATCCAGCGCAGATACGGATTCGCCCATCTTTTCAAACACCGCCCGGTCAAGAGCGAATTCAAAGGAGAAATCATCGCTCTCTTCGTAGGCTCTCTGAAATTCCGTGCCCTGGAGCGCCGCTTTCGCATCCTCTGCGGTAGAGGCTTCGATCATATCCTCGATCACTTTTCTGTCCAATCTGTGAAGAAGAAAAGAATCGGAAGATATCTTTCGTCCGGACTTCTTTGCTCTTATGACTCTTTTAACTGCTTCGGCATCGTATTTTCTGAGATATGCATCGAAGAACGGCTTGGCTCCGTTTGGAATGGAATCAAAAGAGGATTTCAGAGCATCGAAAATCTCCCTCTCGACAGCATTTTCCAGCGCTCTATTCTCCGTCTCCCCCGCGGATATCGAATAACCTTCAGTCCTCAGAGCCTCGATGAAATCCTCTTTCGTGCCGGAATCCACGAGTTTCTTAAGCCTGCTTTTCTTTATGAAAGGCACACCTCTCGCTTTTATTCTGGCGTTCGGGTAGGTGAAGTTCGCTATGAGCATCAGGGTGTTGAAATACGAGAAAAAGAAGATTATCACTATCAATATCACACCTGCGACAACAATTAAGGCCAGACCTGCGGGGTCCAGCATCATCGCAGCTCTCCTCCGTAGAGCATGGCACTCACATCCTTTCTGAGTTCGTCACGCATGTCCTCTATCTTTCTGGATATTCTCATATCAAGTATCCTCTTTCCGTCTGCGGAATAGACCACTATTCCCGACTCTTCCTCGTCGAGAGCGGTCTTAAGCTCGAAATCCGGGGGAAGCATCGACTTAACCGTCATCTCATCGCTTTTCCTGCATGTAACCGTTCCGCTTCCGAGCGAATCTTTTGCTTTCTTCAGAGCCCGCTCCAGATAAGCCTTGTAACCCGCGCTTTCCGCAGCTTTTTTCCTTGCCTCATTGAAAACCGCTTCTATTCCTTTCTCCCGCTCTTCAAGCAGCATTCTCTTACCGGATATCTT
>WALJ01000127.1 GCA_015522885.1 Thermoplasmata archaeon | reverse complement strand
TACCGTATGCTGCCGGATAGAAGGAATGTTTTCGATAAAAAGACCATTCTGGCCATAAGGAAGGCAAGAAGTCTTCAGGAAAGAATCAGGGATCTGGCTGAGAACATCGGAGAGTCCGTAGAGTCGAAGATAAACCCAATAAGCATAGGAGATGATCCAGAAAAGTGGGCATATAAGTATCGGGAACTCTTCGGGATAAGCGAGGAAAAGCAGAAGGAGTTCAAAACCCCATACAACTTTTTCAATCACCTGAGAGGGAAAATGGAAGAGATGAACATACTGGTCTTTCAGTTTTCTATGCCCGTTGAGGATGCCAGAGGATTCGCACTTACCGATAGGCTCCCGTATGTCGCAGTGGTGAACTCTAAGGACAGCATAGAAGCGAGATTGTTCACGATGATGCACGAATTCGGGCATCTGCTTCTCGGAGAGACCGTGATAGATATGCCTGATATTGAACGAGCAAATCTTTTCGCAAAAGACAAAGTAGAGATATGGTGCAACACCTTTGCGTCCCGTTTTCTCCTGCCGAGAGAACTTGCAGTCCGCATTTTTAATGAAGAAAAACGACCTCTGACGGATACGAAAACCCTTAATTCACTCAAACACAGATATAAACTAAGCAAAGCCATGATGCTGTACAACATGTGGAAACTCGATTTCATCACGAAAAACGAATACGAAGAGGTTCTGAAAAGATATACTCCTCAGGAATCCGGACCTGAAGAAGGTGAAAAAGAAAAGAAAGAAGGGGGTGCGCCACCTATAGAGCGGAGGAGACTGTCGGAGATGGGAGAGAAGTATGTTTCTTTGGTTGCACATAACTATGAGAAGGAATATATCACATACGCCGAGGCTCTGGGGTATCTTTCGGTGAAATCTAAGAACTTTGATAAGATAGTTGCACAGGCGAGCAAATGACGGTAAATGTTTATGTCATCGATACATCTGCCCTGATTGACATGGAAAAGAATACACCCATGGATGTTTATGTTAGTCAGTGGGAAAGAATGAGCGCTCTTGTCCGTTCCCAGAGACTTCTTGCTCCTATGAAAGTTTTCAAGGAACTCGAAGTTATGGATGATAAACTGCATGACTGGGCAAAAGAAAATCGTGAGATGTTCAAGGAGATGACAAGGGGACAGATTGAAGCGGTAAGGGAGATAATGACCGGATTTCCGAGCCTTGTAGATGCCGGTAAAAAATATTCTGCAGACCCGTGGATTATTGCTTTGGCCATAGATATGAGGAAACAAACCACCTTTGAGGGGCGGGATGTGATTGTAGTTACGAATGAGAAACTGAAGGGAAAGAAGGTAAAGATTCCCTATGTATGTGAGCATTTTGGGGTTCCCTATAAGAATCTTATAGAGATGCTCAGAAGTGAAGGCTGGAAGTTCTAGTCCACGAAAGAATAATGGGCAGAGGTCTATATGGTTGGTGGAAAGGTTTAATAAGGGAAGGTAGGATACATTACGGCGATAATATGACAGGCTGGTGTATGAGGTGGGTGTGCGGATGAATATCTTTAAATACCATTTCGTTATACTTGCTAAATATGTGCCAAAATCTTTCGATGTACTTTGGAGGTCGGTGAATGACTGAAGAGACGGAAAAACTGATGTGGAGAATGAATCCGTGGTGGCAGGACGGCAGCGTACCGGAATCCCTGAGGGGGATAAGCAGGCCTGCCTATCTCGAATCCATTAAGAAATTCTTTTCCACCGACCTTGCTCTTGTCCTTACTGGCGTGAGAAGGAGTGGAAAGACCACCATACTCTACCAGCTCATTTCGGAAATGCTGAAGGATACGGATAGCAGGAAAATCCTCTACCTCCAGCTGGACCATCCCGAACTCTTTAAGGCCTCCATAGGAGAACTGGTCGAGATATTCAGAGCGATACACGGCATAGCCAGTGATGAGGAGATCTATCTTTTCTTCGACGAGGCCCACATGTCGCCCGATTGGGCCCTGTGGGTGAAGACGCTTTATGACAGCGGGCATGTGAGAATTGTCGTATCCGGCTCTTCCAGCGCCCTCCTTTCCGCAGGCAGCATGACCCACCTCACCGGCAGGCACCTTACCGTAACCGTTTACCCCCTGTCGTTCCGGGAGTTTCTGGAGTTCAGGGGAGTGAAGGTTAGAAAGGGGGACGAAAGAATATACAACAAGCACCTGGAGGATTATCTGCGGACGGGCGGCTTCCCCAGAGTGGTGCTGGAGGAAAATCCCATACTGAGGGAGCGAATACTTCTGGAGTACTTCGATGACATAATATTCAGGGATGTCGTCTCGGTCTATAAAGTAAGGGACCTGTCTTCTCTGAGGAGTGCGGCACTCCTGTTACTGCACAGCATAGGCCAGCCCCTGAGCATAAATAAGATGAAGAACCTGCTTGGCATCTCCCTGTCGACCGCAAGGGAATATGTTTCGATGCTCGAATCCTCATATCTCTTCTTTTCCGTGCCGTTCAGTTCCGGAAAGGTGAACGAACGGGTGTATAATCCGAAGAAGTACTACGCCATAGATACCGGGCTGGTCAATGCGCTGGCCTCCCGTGCAACTGCCGGCTCTCTGGCCGAGAATGCCGTTGCCGTGAGCATGAAGAGGGGGGGCGGAGAATTCGGGTACTGGAAGGATGTGGTTGAGGTGGACTTTATCACAGGCAATACTGCGGTTGAGGTGAAATACAAGAACATATCCAGAATCGGCGGACTCGAGGGACTGCAGAAGGCAATGAAGAACGGAAGGGCAAAAAAAGGAATGGTGATCCTGAAGGACAGAGAGGGAAAGGAATCTATAGACACAGGCGAGTCCCGGGTTAACCTCGTAAACATGTATGAATTTTTGCTCGAGAACAGAAAAACGGCAGGGCGTTTGTAAAAGCACTTCATCTCTCTGAAGGTTGTGGAGTATATCTCCCCCTCAACCTGGCCGTTCCCTTAACTATTAGTGGTAGGCCACACTGGTCTGCGTGTTCAATGAATTCCTTCTTGCCCACTATTTTTTTCTCACACTTGGGGCAGTAAAAAACCACTTTATTTCCCCTGTGAAAATCCCTTACTACTGCGTGTTTTTGACTCAGTTCGGCAAAGACCCAATCAGCAATCTGGCCATCTATTGCCCCCATAAGTATCATGTTTACAAGCAGTTCGTTGCTGGGGAGATAGTAACCATCCTGGTAGTATTGAGATCTTAGCAGATATAGATGCATCAGGTTAGAATCTGAGAGATATATCTCTTCCGAGTCTGAGTAGTGCACCACCCCTTTCCTACCGCTTGCTCTTCCTGCTGTCTT
>WALJ01000126.1 GCA_015522885.1 Thermoplasmata archaeon | reverse complement strand
GCTTCCTTCAACTCGCTGACAGCGTGGTCAAGGCTGCTGAACTTCTCCTCGATTATCTCGACGATGGCGGACTGCTCTGGGAGAGGGGGGAGGGGGAAGGGAATGTTTTTTATTTTTGTAGCATTAATATTGGCTACCGCAATTCCTAGCTTTTTTTCATAGACATTAGCCCAGTATCTGGGGCTCATTAAGAAGTATTCAAAAAAATATGTATTTGTAATGGGTCTGAATCTTATTAAATAAGAGGCAAAAACTGCTTTTGGAGGGACTTCATCTATTAGATAGCTATATCCTATACTTCCTGCACGTGATATGACAACATCACTGGGGTGAAGAAGATATTTCTCTAAATTATCTGGATTTTTATCGCAGAACGGAACGGTTTTCCAGTCTATTTTTCCAGAAGTAATATCCGTTGTTCTAAGCAATTTTATGTTTCCTTCTGAAGAAGCTTTAGTCGTATATCCATATTGGGGTTTTGTAGACACACATTCTATTTTCGTCCATTCCCACCCCTCCGGCAGTTCGGGCAGCCCCTCGCTCATTGCATCCCTCCTGTCCCTTTCGGCGGATAATACAGCCCGATTATGAGCCATGTGGGGTACTGGGAGAATGTGCCCACATAGAAATAAAGCTCTTTTTCGGCCAGCATCTTTTCAAAGAACTTCTCGTGCAGTTTTTCCCATAGGGTATCGGCATCTCCGTAATGCTGGCCCCAGTGTCTATATGACTCAAGCAGTTCCCAGTCCTCGCACTGCATATTATGCTCCTTTCCATCCTCGCATCCATCACACCTGAACCTGTATCCGAATATGTGCGGTATCTTCTGAACGGCAGGTATCGAAGGGCCGAAAAGCGTCTTCTGGAACTGTGTTTCCGTTCTTATGATTTCAAGCTCTCCCTTTTTGTAGAATTCCAGAACCTCTTTCGGTTTTATCAGGCCAAGCGATGTCCTGTCCTCTTCAAATCTCTCCCTCAGGTACTCAATAGAAGGGTCGACATGAGGGAGTATTATCCCGTTTCTCGCTTCCCAGTCCACCCGGCCGTTAACCTTCTTCTCGTGCAGGTCCCTGTTTATTATCCTCACGCTTTCGGGCCTTATCTTGTAGCTTTCCTTCCTGTTCAGTTTCTCGATGGCCTTCTTGCATTCCACCTCTATCCAGTCATATTTTTTAATCTTGTTCGGACCTGAAAAATGGTGCAGTTGAAATGGATAAAGCCTTATCCACTCTCCATCCTCCGTAATTCCAGACACACATACGACGGGTCCATATTTCCTGCTTGTTTCGGGATATGCCTTTACTGTTATCAAGACCTTCTTTTTCTCCCACTCGCTCATAGGTCCACCACTTCCGCCCCTTCGTTTCTGAGCCACTTCGCTATCTGGCCCCTGTGGCAGTAATTAACATCCGCCTCGAAGCACATGAGCGCAATCTTCTTTTTCTTTCCCAGTTCCATGATTTTCATGAGACTTTTCCTCTTTCCGTCCAGAGTTCTGTAATACTCCACAAAGAGCTTCTGATAGTCCTCAAATGTATTCAGCGCACGCCTTTTATCCGAGACTATTCCAAGTTCCGGCATGTGCATATATTCTATGTCCATCTTTTCAAGTGTCCTTTTCAATTCTCCCTTTGAAAATCCATATTTCCTGCTGAATGCGTTCTTACGCACATCCACAACGGTGTTTATCTTATTCTCTATAAGCTCATAAATGAATCTGTCCAGACTCTTTCCTTCGTATCCTATCGTCGTTATACCCCGTTCCTCTGCCCTGTATTCCATCTTTTTCTCATATTCGCTGAACACCGTGAACTCAGGATGGCTTTCATAGACCCTTTTTACAAGGGCCTTATCATCCATATCTTTGTAGCTGTTAAAGACATAATCGGCACTTCTTTTATCGATATTATCAGGTTCTTTAAAAGGCAGCCCTGTGTAAATAAAACTGTTTTCTGTCTGAACCAGATATCCGAGAGCTTCAAGTCTCCTTATATCGTGATACATCTCAAAGGAGAACGGGCCGTACCTATATGGAACAAAGGAGTAAGTATCCGTGAACTCGGATATCAGGAACATTTCCTTTACCGCTCTTATCTTTGTGACCTCTGAATGCCTCTTTATGAGGTAAAGGATTAGTCTCTCTGATTTCTTCATCATATGCTTCACTCTCTTATTCGTATCTATTTAATATCTTTTTCTCAGGGGCATAGGTGAAAGTGCAACTTGTCATGTTACCAGCGCCTCGTTGAGTTCTTCAATTATGCTGTCCATTTCATCTCCGAAGGCCTTATACATCCCGCCTACGCCTCCTTTTGCATCAAATGGCTCAAGGTCAAGATCATCCCTGTCAAGGTGCATGGAAGCCGCTATGTGCTCCTTGATGTTCCTCAGCCACCACATCTGTTCCTCCGTGAAATGCACATCTCCTGCATTCTTCTCGAAGACCCATTTTTTGAAGTTATTGTCCACTGTTCTATCGAAGGGGGTCAATTCGGAATCTATCTCAAGAACCCTCCTTATCAGGGATACCAGAGCTATGAGCTTGCTTTTCGGGCTCTTTCCCTTCACCTTTTCCAGATGTTCATATGCCTGCCACACATGGAAAGGACTTAGGTCTGGTCTTTCCCTTTCAAGGACCTCTAAAACCTCGCTGAGCATTTTGAATGTCAGTTCCCTCCTTCTGTAAGGCTCTCCGTAGAATATCTTGAGGGCCTCCATCTCGTCTTTATGCTCTTCGAGGAACACGGAGAAATCTCCGATTATCTCCTCTGCTCTGGACTTCTGTCCTTCGTCCCAGCCGGCAAAGGTCACGCTGTCGAGGTTCACATTATCTATTATCTGTTCGTGAACCTTTCTCACATTTTCCACATATTCCACCAGTTCTCCGTTGAAGACGCCTGCCGCCTCGTCTATCATCTCCCTTTGTACCGTTTCAAGTTCCTTGTCATTCGGTTCTGCCGCTCCTGTAATTTCCGAGGCCTTTTCTTCTATCACATCCGGGTTAAATGCATCCAGAAGTCCATGTATTACCTCGTTTATGCTCTTTCCGGCCTTCTTTTCGAACTCCTTCCTCTCATCCGGTTCAAGCTGTTTCTCAAGTCTTCCGAGCCTTCCGGCCAGTGAAAGCATGGTGTCCTCATCTCTTCCCGCCCCCATCATGACCGCGTACATAAGGTCCTTCAGCGGAACCGCCCTCTTCCTTTCCAGCGGTCTGCTGTCCGTCTTCACATGCTTTGTCACCCCCACCGCATCTATTATCACGAAATGCGTTTTGGAGCTTGCAACCGAGGGGGTCACTTTCTTCAGGTCGTCGTATTTCAGTGTCCTTGTTCCCCTTCCCTTCATCTGCTCGAAGTAGTTTCTGCTCTTCACATCGCGCATGAAAATAAGGCATTCCAGCGGCTTCACATCTGTTCCGGTGGCTATCATGTCCACGGTCACTGCGATTCTCGGGTTGTATTCGTTCCTGAACTGCGAAAGCACGGACTTCGGGTCCTCTTCCGAGCGATATGTCACCTTCTTGCAGAAATCGTTTCCCTCCCCGAACTCTTCCCTCACTATTCTGACGATGTCGTCTGCGTGGCTGTCGGTCTTTGCGAATATCAGGGTCTTTGGGACCTCCTTCCTCCCGGGAAATATGACCGGCAGCTTATTCTTGAATGCCCTTATTACCGACCTTATCTGGCTGGGATTCACCACCTCCCTGTCAAGCTCTTTGGCCGAGTATTCCAAATCCTCATCCAGCATTTCCCATCTTTTCTTCCTCGTCAGCCTTTCCCTTTTCTCTACATACTCCCTTGCCTCTATTACTGCCCCGTTCTTGGTTATCTCAGTCTCTATCAGATATACATCATACCCGACATTAACACCGTCAGCCACTGCATCTTCATGGGAGTACTCACTCACGACATTTTCATGGAAGAACGCAAAGGTCCTTTTATCCGGCGTAGCGGTCAGCCCTATTATGAACGCATCGAAGTAGTCCAGAACCTGCTGCCAGACATTGTATATCGAGCGATGACACTCATCCACGATTATGAAATCAAAGAACTCTATGGGAACCAGCGGGTTGTATTCCACAGGAACAGGTTCCTTTGGCCCTGCGATCTCGTTAGGGTTCACGGTCTCTGCTTCAGGCTCAAGTTCCTCTCCTTTCAGTATGGAATATAGTCTCTGTATGGTGCTTATTATCACCTGTGCATCATCTGGAACATAACTCGAAGTTAGCCTGTGTACATTGTAAAGCTCATTGAATTTTCTGTTATCGTCCGGCGGGAGGTATGCCATGAATTCCTGTTCCGCCTGTTCCCCGAGATTGCGTGTGTCCACAAGGAAGAGCACCCTTTTCGCCCCTCCGAACTTCAGAAGCCTGTAAACGGAACTTATCGCAGTATATGTCTTTCCCGCACCTGTGGCCATCTGGATGAGGGCCCTCGGCCGGTTTTCTGCAAAGGACCTTTCAAGGTTCTCTATGGCGTTTATCTGGCAGCCCCTAAGTCCATCGTGGTTCAGAGGCGGCAGTTCGCGAAGCCTTGCCCTGAGGCTTTTTTCCTCATGGAACCACTCTTTCAGAGTTTTCGGTCTGTGGAAAGAAAAGACCTCCCTGAACCTCGGTTTCGGGTCCCTCATATCCGAGAAATATGTTATCTCCCCGTTGCTCTCATATAAAAAGGGGAGCGGTTCATTATCGATATATTTCAGTTTACTACTAGCATATCCTTCGGCCTGTGCCTCGTGACTTATCATCTTGTGCCCTTCTTCCGGCCTTTTTGCCTCTATTACTCCCAGAGGAATCGGCTTCGAACCTCCAAAGAAGAGAACATAGTCTGCAGGCCCCACATCTGTCTGGTATTCTCTTATAGCTATGCCCTTACCTGCACCAAAATTAATCTTACTTTTATCTTGGACCACCCAACCGGCAGCCTCTAGCATCTCGTCTATTCTGTCTCTTGCGATGTCTTCGGGCCTCTGGTTCATTTCTTTGTTTCTCATAGCATCCATCTTCCAAGCACTTGTAAAAGCTAATATTATCTATATTTTAAAGCTTTCCATTTATCGTGTTTGTTGATTCGTAATGATTTTTCAATCAGTATGTATACACTCGGATATTATCATGTCCTTGCGCTCCACAACTGCGGTGGAAATGGAAAAGAGAGAAATGGGTTTTATGCCACCTTTATTCTGTCCACCAGCACATAGGGCATTATGAAGCTCATACCGCTTATGTCACCCTCAATTGCCCTAATATTCCGGCTTACCAGAATCACATTTTTCAGCATCTCGGTGCTGTTCCCCGCAATCATCGCCGATGCTACCGGGTACTTCACCTCTCCTTTTTCGATGTACATCAGAGATGGTGAGTTCACCGAGATATCCCCGGTAACGGCATTCGATGTGTGGGCACCGAGCACGCTGTAGACCGCTATCCCTCTGTCGATTTCTCCGACCATGTCCTCGAATCCTTTTCTGGACGGGAATTCCAGAGATATGTTCCTCGCAACAGTCTCCGGGGGTGTGGAATCCCTGGAAGCCTT
>WALJ01000125.1 GCA_015522885.1 Thermoplasmata archaeon | reverse complement strand
TGTGTTATCGTCGTAATTCTGAATGAATACCTTCATTGCCAGAAGCGATGCCTTGATAAAGAACAGGAAGAACGCTGCGGTGGTCATCAGGAGCTTCTTGCTCCTTACTCGGAGATAGCTTATCAGAAATATGACGAATGGCACCAGTGAGACAAGTGCTACAACGAGCCACAGCATCGTATTGATTTCATCACCTGGATCGATCATAATATCACCATGAACACAGATATTTTATTCTTTATATCTCTTTTGGCACAAAGTGTAAAATGAGCGCAGCACAATGAAAGATATATATCAAAAGAGCATGTATCCCCGTGAAAATCCTCACCTCATTCTGCGAGCGCCTCGAAATACTCCGTGAAACCCTGCCGGAAGACGAGATAAGATGCATAAAGGAAGCGGACGAAGGCTTCGTGGAGAGCGCTCGGGTTCTTATTGTGTTCCATTTCAGGGACGTTAAGGACGTGATTCCGAGGATGAAGAACCTCAGACTGATTCAGACCTTAACGGCAGGCACGGACCATATAGATTTCTCGATTATTCCCGAAGGTGTGAACGTACGGTCCAATGCAGGCGCGAATGCCAGAGCGGTTGCGGAACACGGATTAGCGCTCCTCCTCTCAGCCATAAAAAAGATACCGTGGAGAGACAGGGAGATGAGGAATGCGAAGTTCCCGCAACTGCTTGAGAGCCGGCTATTGAGGGGGAAAAAGGCCCTGATAATCGGCTTCGGACACATCGGTCGGGAGCTGGGAAGCATGCTGTCCTGCTTGGGAGTGAGGGTGAGCGCGATAAACAGGAGCGGAAGGTATGGGGGCGATGTTCCGATTGAAAGGATTGGCACAATTCAGAATATGGATGAGATGCTTGGAGAGGCGGACATCGTGGTGATAACGCTCCCACTCGCTCCAGAAACGAAAGGGCTTATCGATAGGAAAAGGCTCAAACTCATGAGAACGGATGCCGTGCTCATCAACATATCCAGAGGGAAGATAATCGTTGAAAAGGACCTGTACGAACACCTGAAAGAGAACCCGGAATTTACCGCAGCCATAGATGTATGGTGGCGCTATGGGAAGGGATTCGGGCAGGATTATCCCTTTGAAGAGCTTGAGAACATGATACTGAGTCCGCACTGCGCCGGCACATATGATGGATGGTTTAAGGAGATGGTGAAGAGCGCGGGAGAGAAAGTGAGAGATGCACTTTTCCACGGTTGAAGCCCGAAGTAGATGTCAGAAGTTAACAAAGTCAGGTCGGCGACTATATTGCAAAAATAGGCTTTTCGGACCGCTTGGGAACCGGGATAAATATAATAGGAAGAGAAGAAATATTAGATAAGTATAAAGTATGTTTTGACGGTAAAAAGAAGAAGGTAATATGGTATGTGTGAGTTTGATGGGACCTCGCGGAGCATCTGGAGAACTTCCTGTACATAATGAGCGAGTAGCTCACATTCCCCTCATCTTCCTTTTGAACGGTGCGAAGATGAGTATCAGCACCGGGAATATCTCCAATCTTCCGGCCCACATCTCTATTATGAGAACGATTTTCTGGTAATCCGGCATCAGCGGGGATGTTATCCCGACACTCAGGCCGACATTTCCCTCCGCGGATGCGACCTCAAAAAGGGAATCGACGGTGCTGTGGCCGGAAAACATGAACACGAGCGCCCCGAGAACGAGGACGACGAGATATAACCATGCATAGAGCGCGACCGAACTCAGTTCTTCCCAACTGTAAAATTTTCCTCCCAGTTTGAACCTCATAATGCTGTGCTCCGGTAGAAGCACCTTTTTTGCGGTCCACCACACAGCATAAAGGAGAACAGCCACACGGATCAGCTTCAAAGCAGATGCGGTAGAACCGTATCCGCCTCCGAATATCATCAATGTTGTCAGGGAGAACTTCGAAAAATCGTTCCACTGTGCGAGATTCTCCGTGGCAAACCCGGTGCCTGTCAATGCGGATATGCTCTGAAATGTGCTGTGCTGCATTCCCGCCGGATTAAAGCTGACGCCATAGACACTGAATGATATTGCAATGCTGAAGAACAGGACGAGGAAGAACATGGTGGCAATCTCTATGTTCGAGAGAAACTCCTTTATCTTTCCCCTCAGAAGCTTGCTGTGAAGTACGAAGGATATGCCTCCGAGAAGCATGAGAACATTTATGACATCCATGTACGCAAAATTGTTGTAAGCGCCTATGCTGGCATTTTTAACGGAGAATCCCCCCGTTGCCAGAGCGGTCATCGAGTGGTTCAGGGACTCGAAGAAAGGCATTCCTAAGGCGTAGAGAGCCAGTGCTCCTGCGAGAGTGTATCCCAGATATATGAGCCATATGTGTCTGGCTGTCCTTATGACGCTGGGGACTATTCTGTCGGACCTGCCTTCGGCGGAATAAAGCTTGTGCGCCACTGTCCCGGACCTCCTTATCAAAACGGTCAGGAACAGCA
>WALJ01000124.1 GCA_015522885.1 Thermoplasmata archaeon | reverse complement strand
TTCTGCCCTCACATAGTGCCTCTTTCCCCTTATCACGAATGCTCCCCTTGCCAGAAACTCACCGGCCTGCGGTGTCTTGCTCACCTGATCCGGTTTCACCCAGTACGCAGCGCCCCCGCCTATCTTCGAGGGCCATGCCTTTGAGAAGCACAGAGCGAACTCGCACGCTTCTTTCAGCGTATCCTCGCTTATCGGCTCCTCTCCGTTTCGCTTTATTATCACGCTCGGAGCCCCGTGTATCTCAGCGTGTGCATAGATGTCGCTGTCTTTCATGTGCTTTTTTACCACTCTCTCGTTGGTCTTCGCATCCCTGCCCCCTATCACGAGGTTTCCGTCGGAGGATATGAACCAGCGGTAGCGCTCGAACCACTGCATCTTTCTCTTTTTCTTCTTTTCATCCTGAGATTCCATCTCGAAGATTGCTTTTTCAAGCATCTTTCCAGATTTTTCAAGCGCCTCTTCCGCTCCTTTTATCTTTTCCCTCAGCTTCTTCGCCCTCTCGTAATAGTGCTGAGCGCTCTCGTTCACGCCCCTGAAATCGAGTTTTACGTTCTCTTCGTCGAGCTTTATAGTTATTTTTTTCTTGGCAGGGTCCAAATAAATGAAATACGGGAGTTCCCTGAGCTTCGCCATCTCGCTGTTGCTCATCTCCCTTATCCTCGAAAGCAGGGTGTCTATCTCCGTATAATGGGCGTATATGAGTTCCGCCCTTTTCTTCGCCGCTTCCATCTCGCTTTTGAACTCTTCAATGGAGCGCTCCTGCTGTGCAATCTGCCTCTCAATCTTTTCGACTTTGGGGCTCTTTTTCTCCGTTATTTCGGGAATATCCGTGAAATAGGCATATATCGCCTCGCTCATGCTCCCGAATTCCTTTTTCTCATAGCCTTCGTAGACCTTCAGGGAAAAAGGTGAGAAATCGACCGGTTCCGAGTTCTCGTAATAAACCGTGGGTTTCGGGTTTTCCAGTTCCGAGAAGATAGCTTTCAATGTCTCCGCTATGCTCTCGATATCTTCGTCGGACAGTTCCGACGCTTTCTTTTTCTTGTCCAGACCGGCACGGATGCACAGTTCCTCCGCATATGTTCCACCGAGATTCAGCTGCGTTGCCAGAGTCCTCACGAGGTCTTTTTTACTTCCCAGTATTCTTTTCCGTATGTCCTTCGTTTCCATGCTCCGAGGGTCCGAACTCTCTGGCGGATACCTGTACTCCTCCTTCGGAATGAGGGCTCTGGACGACCATCTCTGAAAGAATAGGGGGACTAGGATGACGCCGTCCCTGACTATGCTTATGTTCCCGTTCCGGAAGAACTCCGCAATTATCGTGTATTTCTCACCCCTATCAAGCTCTATCTCGACTATTCGGTCGAAACCGTGCTGTCTCATGTCCGTGACCCTCGCATTGCCTATGTTCTTTCTCAGGAACATCACGAGACTGCTGGGCTCCTGAGGGTTCTCACCCTTCCTGCTCATGAAGAGGAATTTACCGGATTTCAGCAGAAGGTCCTTTTTACCCTGTTTGGTGCTGAAAACAAGGAGTATCTCGTCTCTCTCCGGCTGATAGACCTTATCGACATGTGCTCCTAGCAGGGTCTCCCTGAGCTCCGGAACAAGTGCGGCTATGTCAAAGGATGATACCGAGGATTTCACGGAGGGTAATCGTAGGAGGTAATAAATGTTTGATACGGAAGGATGTTACATGCAACAGCAAGCCTCTTTTAAATACCGTGAATGAAAGCCCATGCTGAGCGTCCTGCTTGCCGCAGCCGTATTCACCCTCATCGGGGTGTGCCTCGGGATAATAACAGGGCTGGTGCCGGGAATCCATGTGAACACCGTTGCAACCGTCATCCTGATATTTTCTCCTCCGTTTCTTGGTTTTGCCCTCCTCCTTTCATCCCCGTTCGGCATAGGCCCGGGATACGCCGTGCTGATGGTATCAGCGATGATAATCGGCAACCTGATAACGCACACCTTCCTCGATTTCATACCATCCGCTCTCTTCGGTGCTCCCGATGAGGACATGGCGCTTTCTGTTCTCCCTGCTCACAGAATGGTCCTCAGGGGAGAAGGCATGAAGGCCGTAAGGCTCTCCGCATCGGGAAGCCTGTATGCCGTTCTTATCGGACTCTTACTCCTTATCCCTGCATATCTGTTCTTCGGTGTCTTCAACGGATATGAAAAGCTCGAACCGTACATCGCATACATACTCATACTGGTCGTCGCGATACTTATAGCCGAGGAATCGGAAAAGAGCGGGATGCACAGCCTCTATTCGCTCCTGATATTCCTTTTATCCGGAATCTTCGGCTGGATTGTTCTTAACGGCAGTCTTTTCTCCTTTTCTCCGATGCTCTTCGATAGTATGAGGGATTCCGCCCCGATTTTCTCGGGACTTCTGGGTCTCTTCGGCCTTCCTGCGCTCATACAGAGCATGGGCGTGCTCGGAAAGATGAAACAGAAGAACTCAAAGGATGTATCCGAAAACACATGCGAGAAAAAGCTCCTGAAAAATTCATTTCTCGGGACGATTTCCGGCGCATTCGTCGGCTGGTTCCCCGGAATAACGAGCGCTTCCGCCACGGTTCTCGCATCGAATCTGTCCGATGATACGGATGAGGAGGGATTCATAACCGCGATGAGCGCCGTGAACACCTCAAACGCCCTCTTCGTGATACTTGCTCTCTTCGTCATAGGGAAGGCCAGAAGCGGTGCGTTGAAGGTCGTGCAGTCCCTGATATCACCCGAACTGTGGAGCGACCCCCTCTCTCCGCCTTCTACGATATTTCTTCTTCTCTTCTCGGCGGTACTTGCCGCTGCGGTCTCGTATCCGCTGACCATGCGCTTCGGTTCGTTCTTTCTGAGAAAGATGGAAAAGGTGGATTACCGGAGAATGTCGGTATTTATCATCGCTTTTCTCGCTGTTCTGTGCCTGATTCTGGCAGGCCCCATGGGACTGTATGTAGGCGCCATAGCCGCTATGATAGGCATAATTCCGCCCCTCATAGGGGTCAACAGGGTGCATCTCATGGGATTCCTGATAATCCCCGTGATTCTCTATTTTCTGGGGGTGAGCGCATGAAAAGGATAACTTATGCCCTTACTGCTATGGCAGCTGCCTCGCTGTTCTGCATTCTTAACGGGAAACTCGGCGAAGTGCTCTTTCTTTCCCCTGTTTTTGCTGTCATCCTTACGGTTTTCAGGCAGAAAATCCTGTGTTCACTTCTTATATGGACCGTATCTTTCTATGTACTTCTTATTCCGGTTTTTCTGCACATATACCCTGATTTTTTCATATCCGCAATCATCGGACACTTCTCTTACATCGTCATCAAGGCTTTGGAAGGGAATCTGAACCTTGTTCCGTCAAAAACCCTTATTTTTTCCGTCAATCTGCCTGAAAAGGCCCTGTTTGCCCTTTCATTTTCCGTCTTTCTCGGCATTCTGGTGTATATGTGAGGCCAGAGCGAGTTTACCGGCCTCGACAAAAGCCCTTCGCACACCGCCTACGCCGAGCTTCACTCCTCCGAATATCCTCGAAACAACCAGCATGTGATTGAGCACATCATTCCCTCTCATGAGCTCCAGCAGAGCCTTTCCCGGGGAACCTACTTCTCCGTCATCGTGTGCCTTCTCCGTAATCTTCCCGTCAACCTCAATCCTGTATGCCCAGCAGTGGTGCCTCGCTCTTTTGTACTTTCTTTTCTGGAGTTTCAGCGTTTCCTCTGCCTGTTCCAAACTCTCCACCGTGTAAAGGTGCGCGTAGAACTTCGACTTTCGGTCTTTGAAGAGCGCTGACGAGCAGGATTCCAGCTCCATGAAAGGACATAAAACAGTGGTTCTTATAGTTTATTAATAAAAAGAGAAATGGTTTAGAAGGAGGTTTCTCCCTCTTTTTCTTCGGGTTCGAAACCGGGCTCGCCCTCTTCTTCGTATCCCGGACCGGGGCCCATAGCACCTGTGCTCGGCTCCATCTCTTCCGATCCTATCTCTTCCGAAGACGGTGGCTCTGGTACATAAGCTGTCTCTTCAGGCTCTTTCTTCTTTTTCTTCTTTCCGCCGCGGCTTCCCGCCAGAGCGACTCCGACTATTATCAGAAGTATCACCAGAAGTATCAGGCCTAGAAGCATCAGGTTCTCATTGCTCAGAGCTCCGGCGTTCTGCGTCGTTGTCGGTGTGCCGTGGTACGGTGTTCCCGGGTTCGTCGTCCTTATGGTTATATCCTGTGTCGCAAGGTTCGCTCCGGGGCCGTCTCCGTATGAATCCGTATAGTCCGTTACAACCTGTATCAGGTAAGGTCTGCCCTCTACCATGTTGACATTCGTCTTCATCTTGAAGTGCAGTGTTACGCTATCTCCTGGTGCAAGGGAATCGGCTTTCATCAGCCATATCTC
>WALJ01000123.1 GCA_015522885.1 Thermoplasmata archaeon | reverse complement strand
TGTAATCTCCGGTAACATTCGGGGTTATCGAGAACTTCACCGAATCGGGGGCGAATGTATCCAGCCATTTCCTCACCCTCTCGACCCTGCCTCTGAGATACTCCTCGTCCTCTGCGCTCAATTCGTCTATTTCGCCCGTTCTTCTCAGGATTTTCAGCACCGCCTCGAAATCGGAGGCTATCTGGACAACATTCACCAGATGCCTGTAGGATACCTGAACCGGCATCTTCTGCCTTATCCCGCGGGTCTGAGAGAGCTCATACGCCCTTCTCCAGTCCTCCTCCTTGTCCTCAAGCTCCGCCTTCTCCGAACCGTAATATATCCTCTCGAAGCGGTCATACTCGTCCACGAGGCTTAACAAACCGAGCCCCGGGTCGAACTCGAGGTGTCTGGTCGGCTGATACCTTGCGATATAGAACACCACTACCTCGGGCGGAATGACGTCCAGTATATCTGAGGCTGCTATCGCAACGCCTTTGGAGGATGACATCGCACCTTTTCCTTTCAGCTCTATCCATTCGTAGGGCACGGGATGCGGGGCTTCGATGCCATAAATCTCCTTTGCGATAAGAGAGCCGGTATCATATGAGCCTCCTGCGGCCGCATGGTCCTTTCCGAAGGGCTCGCATGTTACACCATAGGCATACCATTTCGCAGGCCATTCCACCCTCCAGACCAGCTTCCCCTCACCTTTTCTTATGTCCGCGCTCCCCTCGTGCCCGCATTCGCAGCGGTATTTCACATACGGGTATTCATAGGAAAGTACCTCGGTTTTCAGGCTTCCGCATTTCTCGCAGAGCGCATTGTAGGGCCACCAGTCATCCGGCAGTTCTCTCCCTGATATCTCTTCAAGCACCCTCTTTATCCTCACTCTGTTGTCCAGTGCGATCTTCACGGCCTCTGCGAATGTCCCCTTCCTGTACTCCTCATGGCTCAAAAGGACATCCGGTTTTATCCCGAGTCTCTCCAGAGAATTCAGAAACGGCTCCAGAAAGTGCTCCGCATAAGAGCTGTGGCTTCCGCACGGGCACGGTATGTCGCTCAGAGGCTTTCCTATGTATTTCTCATAATCCTTGCCGAGAAAAGGGTATCTCCTTCTAAGGGGGTCTATGGTGTCTCCGCTGTATATCAGCCTCGCATCCGCTCCCTTATCCTTTAAAGCCGTGTAAATGAGATATCCCGTGATTATCTCCCTCATATTGCCCACATGTATCGGTCCCGAGGGAGTTATGCCTGTGGAAACAGTCGGTTTAGAGGAGCGCTCCAGAATGCGCTCCGCCTCAACATCCGCCCAGTGCATCCGTTTTCCTCATACAAGGGTTCTTGCTCTGAGGAGCGCTCTCAGCGGAACGCCGTCTATCTCGTCGTTAGCTGTCTTATTGGCAAGCACCATAGCCAGAACCGGAACCGCACCCTTTTCTTCGAGGTCCGTTATCGTTCTTCTCATGGTTGTGCCCGAGCTGAGCACATCATCCACCACAACAACCTTCTTTCCCTCGACATCCGCATAGTTCGAACTGAATGCACCTCTTCCCGCTCTATCCGGGTGAGGGCGGTATATTGCCAGCTCTATTTCCAGGTCCTCGGAGATTATGGTCGCCAGAGGTATCCCGTTTATCGCTATTCCCACGACCGTATCCACATCCGTGTTCTGCTTCTCCATCTCTTCCATGATTATCGTGCTCATGAGGTCAGCGAGGTAGCCTATTCTCTCCCCGTATATCCCTATTGACCTCCAGCCTATCTTCACATCCGCAGGAGGGTGTTCACCGGTGGCTCCGTGAATGAGAAGCCAGTTGATGGTCTCGGTGGACAGGTGGAGTTCGTTCCCTATCTCTGCCTCGCTCATACCCCCGTCTTTCAGCTCTTTTGCCTTTTTTATAAGTGAATCTATGCTCTTCATATAACCACGAAGGGGCATCTGCCATCCCATTATTAATCTTGTGGTTTCCGGGAGGCTGTGCGGAGTGCAAAAATTATACTCAGAGATATTATAACTTCAGAAGCTTATGTCTCGAATATATAGTCGGAGACATAACCTTCCAAACTAATGATGTCTCTGACTGGTAGTCACGAAGGAGAATTATGGAGGAATTCTCCTGACTATTACTCCTTGTCAGGAGTAAAGCTCGAAACTATCGTTCCTCGTAAAGCCCTCCTGACGGAAGGCAAACTCGGAACTCTCGTTCCTCGTCTAACCCTTTGAAAGAGGGCGAAGCGACCTAAGGAAGGGGCTATGCTCTGTAATATAAGTTAACAAAGTTAGGTCGGACTATAATTTTGTCCCGATGCCCATCCTCCGAATGGAGGCCGAACGGGTGGGAAGTCTTTTCTGGACTACATAAGGATGCTGCAACAGCACGGCGCAAAAAATGTTTATACCTCCGCATTATCGGGAACCATGGCATGGCTGAACATAAGAGCGCCCGCGAGGCTGCATTTGGGGTTTATACAGGGTTCCGATACTGCCGCCCGGACAGGTTCGGCAGCCGTAGCCATATCCGAGCCGGAGTTAAGGCTCAGAATGAGGAAAAGCGATGAGGTGAGGGTAACCGGCGCATATTCTGACGAGTTTTTTTCTCTGGCTGTGGAATTTTTAGAGGAGTTCGTACCGGACAGGGGCGTTGAAATTCTGGTTGAAAGCAGTATAAAGAGGCATATAGGCCTCGGCTCGGGCACGAGGATGGCGCTTTCCGTCGGGATGGGAATAAGCCGGCTTTACGATTTGAGCTTGAACCCGTATCATATAGCGGAATTCTTCGGAAGGGGGAGGAACTCGAAGGCAGGTCTGGAAACCCTTCTGGAAGGCGGATTCGCGGTATCGGCAGATGGCGATTCCGTGTCTCTCACGCCCCCGGAAAACTGGGTATTCGTCGTGGCCATCCCGGATGTTAAGCACGATTTCTTCGGAGAACGGGAGATAAGAGCCATGGAAGGCCTGGATCACAGGGCGGACACGAAAAAAGACATTACCGGCAGCCTCGTAAATGCCATAAAAGACGGGGACATCTCTGCGGTGGGAGAGGCACTGAACATGCTGGACGATGTGACGGGCGAGAGATTCAGAGAGGTGCAGAATGGAAAATACACGAAAAGCCTTATGGAAAAGGTGCTTTCCCACGGCAAGGATATGGGCGCATACGGAGGCGGCCAGAGCTCATGGGGACCTGCGGTTTACTTCCTCACATTGTCGGAAAAAGCGGAGGAACTGAAGCGGAGGATGCGGTTTTTCTTGGATAGAAATGGTGGTGGAATTGTATATGTGTCTGAAATATCGGAAAAGGGGATATCGATAGATACGGAGGGAGAAAATATGCATATGGAGCAGCGAACAGGGGAGGAGAACCGAATTCTTTATAAGTCTTGAGCTGATATTCCTCCGCTCGGTGATGAAATGGGTATTTTAGATTCCATACTGGACAAGGAAAAAAGGACCCTGAACAGGTGTTCGAAGGCTCTCGACAAGGCGAAAGCATCCTATAGGGAGGGCGAGGATTCGAAGGTTCAGGAACAGCTTACTTTCATATCCGAAACTCTGAAAGAGATGCAGGGAATAGAAAACAAGAAGGATTTTGCGTCGTTTTACTCGAAACTGGGCGATTTTCTGAAACAGATAGGATCGAAAAAAGACGCTATCAAATCCTATCATTCATCCGCAAAGCTCAATCCGAACGATACGAGGACATGGAAGAAGATGGGTAAGGCCTATCTGGAAATCAGGAATGTGGATGATGCCATAAAGGCCTTCAGAAAGGCCGCTTCCATAGACCACAAGGATGTGAGCGTATGGATATACCTCGGTGATGCCTATCTCAAGAAGGAGGATGAGGAGAGCGCTCTGAAGGCGTATTACAAGGGAGTGGAGGCGGACCCTCTGAAACTTCAGTTGTATGATAAGATACTCGGTATAAATGACAGCCATGTCTGGTGGACCAAGAAGGGAACGGCGCTCAACAAACTGGATAGACCGAAAGAGGCCATAGAGGCCTTCGACGAGGCTCTGATGAGGAAAGCCAATTACAAGGAGGCTCTGATTCAGAAAGGCATCACTCTCCAGCTGATGGGCGATTACAACGGGGCTCTTATTTCCTTTAACAAGGCCCTCAATATAGATCCGACGAACGGCGTACTCTGGAAGCATAAGGGCATAGTTCTCTACGAGATGAAGAGGTACGAAGAGGCCCTGGAATCTCTGGAAAGGGCCGCAGGTTTCATTCCGAAGGACGAAGGTGTTTTCTACTATATCGGAGAGATATATTATGGAATGAAGGACTACCGGAATGCCGTGGATTCTTATGACAAGGCTGTGGATATAAATCCCAAGAGCCTGAAAGCCCTTTACAGGAAAAAGGACGCCCTCAAAAAACTTGATGATTACAGGGCTATAATAGGCACCTCGGAGCGCATTCTGAAGATCGATTCCGAAGATAGGGATACATGGTTCGACAGGGGTTTCGCACTGGAAAAGCTCAGGAGATACAAGGATGCCGTGAGGTCTTATGAGAAAGCGGTTGATGTTGACCCTAAGTTCCTGAAGGCCTTTCAGAGGATAAAGGAATGCCTGAAGCATCTGAAGGATTACAAGGGAATAGTTGCGGTCTGTGAAGAGATAATCAAGCTGGACCCGAAGGACAAAAAAGCATGGTATGACATGGCGGTCTCACTTGAAAAATTGGAAAAATACAGGGATGCGGAGCAGTCATATGCAAAGGTCCTGAAGCTGGAACCCGAGCACATGAAATCCCTTCAGAGACGCAAAGAATGCCTGAAGAAGCTGAAAAGATACGAGGACATAGTGGATATGTGTGAGCGCATAACCGACATAGACCCGAAGGACAAGGATGCGTGGTATGACAAGGCAAGAGCGCTCGAATCCCTGAAAAAGGATGCCGAAGCCATAAGCGCATACACGAAGGCACTGGAAGTGAAATCGGACGATAAGGATGCGGACATACTGGCTCGAAGAGGTGCTCTTCTTGAAAAATCCGGCAGTCTCAAAGAAGCGCTCCGCGATTATACGGAGGCATTGAAGCTGAAGGACGGGTGGAAGGTATGGATGAAGAAGGGAAGAGTGGAGAAGAATCTGGGGAAACTCACCGAAGCGCTGCATTCCTACGAGAATGCACTGAAAAGAAATCCGAAGGATGCGGGGATGTGGTACAGCAAGGGCTCGATACTGGAAACCCTTGAAAGGTACGAAGAGGCTCTGGTATCCTACGAAAAGGCGCTTACGCTGAACCCTAGGGACGCCGACGCATGGTACAGCAAGGGCACCGTTCTGGCAATGCTTGACCGGCATGAGGATGCGGTGGTTGCATTCGAGAGGGCGATATTCTACAATCCGAAGAACAGATATGCCTATGTGCGAATGGGAAAGAGCCTCGAAAGGATAGGAAAGCCGGAAGAGGCATCCAAAGCCTATGTCAAAGCGCTCCGCATGGAGCCAAAGGACATAGATGTTCTGAGGCTGGAAAAAGACGTTCTGAAGAAGCTGGGTAAGCATAAGGAGATGAGGAGGATATGTGACAAGATACTGGACATAGACGTCAGCGACAGGGAGGCGTGGCTCGATAAGGGGAGGGCACATGCGGCACTGGATGAGCTGGACGACGCTTACTTGGCGTATAGAAAAGCGCTCAAGCTCGACCCGAAGGACATAATAGTCTGGATAGAGGCGAAGGAAGTCGTCAAAAGGATGGAAGATTACGGGAAGGTCGTCGAATACTGCAAGGCGATATTGAAGATGGACAAAAAGAACAGAAAGGCATGGGAAGATCTCGGTCTGGCGGAGATAAATATAGGGAACAAGGAAAAAGGTGCGGAACACCTGTCGAAAGCGCTCAAACTCGACCCGGAAAATGTTTCTCTGTGGATGACACTGGGGGATACCTATTATGAGATATCGAGGTTTGCCGAGGCTGCGGAAGCATACAGAAGAGCCCTTGAAATAGAGGAGAGTGCGGGCGCTCACAACAAGAGAGGCCTTTCCCTTCTCAGAATCGAGGATTATGAGGAAGCGGTTACCGAGTTCAAGGATGCGGTAGAGCTGGATAGGGCTAAGAAGGAGTACTGGGTGAACATGGCCGTAACCCTCCAGAAACTCGGCAGAGTTGATGAGTCGGTGGATGCCATGAACAGGGCTCTGAAACTCGATCCCGAGGACCATCAGCTGTTTGCCAGAAAAGCACGCCTGCTGTATGACTCCAAGAGGTACGAGGAGGCTATAGTGTCGATAGTCAAGGCGATAAAGATAAAGAGCGACGTGTGGAGGTACTGGGAGACCCTTGCTAGGACATATGTGGCCCTCGAAAGATGGAGGGAAGCCGTGAAAGCATATGCCAAGGCCGTCAGGCTGAACGGAAAATCGCCGGAGCTCTGGAAAGAGTACGGCATCGCCTTAATGCAGATTGAAGAGTATGAAAAAGCTCAGGAAATGCTCTCCAATTCCATAGAATTGAACAAAGACGATGTGGAAGCATGGTATAAGCGCGGGATATCGCTGGAAAAAACAGGCAATCTGAGCGAGGCAATCAAATGTTACGACTACGCGCTCGGACTGAAGCCAAAGGACAGGGATATCTGGAAGGCGAAGGGCGATACCCTGCTTCTGCTGGAAAAATATGACAACGCTATACGAAGCTATGAGAACGCCCTGAAGATAGACCCGCAATTCGAAGAGGCGAAGACCAAGCTGGAGGTTGCAAAGGAGAAGAAGCACATG
>WALJ01000122.1 GCA_015522885.1 Thermoplasmata archaeon | reverse complement strand
CCGTAGAGTCCCGTGATAAAGGTCAGGGGTATGAAAATCGTGGCTATTATCGTTAATATCTTCATTATCTCATTTGTCCTGTAGCTGAGGCTCGACAGATAGATGTCGGTCATGCTGGATACCATATCCCGGTATGTCTCGGCAATCTCTATCATCTGAAGTGTTATGTCGTGCGCTCCTCTCAAATATTTCTTTGTGTCTCTGGAAACAATGCCTGTCTCATCCCTCTGCATACCGTCTATGACATCCCTCATGGGCCATATCATGTGCTTCAGAAAGAGTATCTCTCTTCTCAGTTCGTGAAGATTTCTCATAATGTCTCTGTCAGGCGATTTAAGAACCCGCTCCTCTATGGCATCTATATGTCCTCCGAGATGCTCCAGAACTCTGAAATAATGGTCCAGCATCTCCCTCAGTATGGAAAAAAGCAGGAAATCGCTGCCTTTTGCCCGTATCTTGCCCATATTTTCTCTTATCTTCTTCCTGAGCGGTTCGAAGACATCTCCCGGTCTTTCCTGCATGGTTATCAGTAGATTCCCCCTGAGAAAAGCGCTCACCTGTTCCCTTTCTATCCGCTCGTTCTTTACATATATCTGAGCGGCGATGATGAAGATGTGTCCGTCGAATTCCTCGTATGTCGGCCTCTGCCCCGTAATAAGAGAGCTTCTTATGGCCGAAGGGTGTATCCCGAAGATTTCCCCCATGCCCTCTATGTCATTTTCGGAATATCCGCCCTGAATGTCTATCCACACGATATCTTTCGAATCCCCGTACTCTCTCAGAGAGTCGATGCTGTCTGCCACCTTTTCCTCGAACTGTTCTTTATTATAAGTAAATATTCGTATTTTCAGCCCTTTTCGCTCCGCTTTTTCGCCTGTTTTCCCGATGAGCCTCATGAGGTCGGAATACCGGTGCATATACCCACATCGGAGAGGCCTATATAAAATTTTCAAGACAACAGTAAAATTATAATACACAGCTCCGATTTCCCCGGCAATGCAAAGAAAACCGCTACCTCCTGAGAAAATCCTCGAAAAATTCCTGAGCACGGTGCTGAAAAAAGCAAGAAATCCGGTGCTTTATCCGCTGTACCTCTTCATAATCTTTCTGGGCCTCGCTTCCATCCTTTTTCCGAAAGAGACGTGGGATTTTATCTGGCGCTATTACTGGGGGCCGGTTGTGGCGGATGCCCGCGGAATGCCCGTAAACGGAATTACGGAGGGTTATAATCCGGTGAGTACCATAACATACGGGGCGATACTTGTCCTCGCTCTGTATCTCGTTTATCGGCTTTTCAAAAGATTGAATATTGCGGTCAGCTTCAGGTTTATAGTCGCTCTTATTCCGATAATAGCTCTCGGGGCCGTGGCAAGAGTGCTTGAGGATGTGTCAATGGTGAAAGAGCCAGTTTCATATCTCTTTATTTCCCCTCTGCTCTATCTGTGGCTGTCCCTTCTCGCCCTCTCCCTCATACTTTACTCGGATTTCCTCGAGAAACGCAGCAAATATGAGGCGATGGTTCTGTGCATGATACCATATCCGCTCATTCTCAGAATGCTCTGGTTTTTCATGCCGTATATGGAACTCAGGGCAGATGTCCTCTGGTTCATCCTCATCATGGCCACATTCTCGGTTCTGCACATATTTTTTGTGAAAAAGAGGGATTACGAGCGCGAATCTTCGCTGTTTCTTTATTCGATGTATGCGCTCACCGTTTTTTCCTATTACTTTGCAGGATTTCTGGAACGGTCAGGCATGGAGCATCCCTGCGAGATTCTTTTGATTCTTTTGATAGCGGCCTTAATGACATTTACCTTTTACTTCTTAGCTCCGTTTACAAGCAGCTCCTTCTGGTCTCCTGCTCTTAAAGATAAAAACAATCTTTTGATGATATTCGCCCATGCACTGGATTCGACGGCCACATGGAGAGGAATATCGTTTTTTTCATACGGCGAGAAGCATGTTCTTCCGTCTTTTCTTATGGAAATACCCTACGGAGCGCTCATTTTCATTGCTTTAAAGATTGCTGTGATTTTAATGCTTATCTACATTCTGGATTTTCTATATAAAAAGGATATGGAAGACAGCACCAGAAATCTGATAAAGTTCGCCATAATAGTCCTCGGCTTGGCTCCGGGGCTAAGGGATATGCTGAGGCTCGGCATAGGCATGTGATTATCCGCTGCGTTTT
>WALJ01000121.1 GCA_015522885.1 Thermoplasmata archaeon | reverse complement strand
GAACTCCACATCCCTGCGGCGTCTCTCGGGGTTACTCTTATATACATAAAGGGATTAGGCGGCATACCATAGGAAAAAAGGTGATTTCGTGGCAAACGGATTGTATGCTGCCAGAAAATTCAAAAAAGACCGCCAGAACTTCAGGTGGAGTGACCGCCATTACAAGAGGAGAGTCTTAAAACTCAGGGAAAAATCCGACCCTCTTCAGGGCTCCTCTCAGGCGAGAGGTATAGTTATCGAGAAAGTCGGAATCGAAGCGAAACAGCCCAACTCTGCCATAAGGAAGTGTGTGAAAGTGCAACTTATCAAGAACGGCAGACAGATTACAGCTTTTGCGGTCGGTGAAGGGGCAATAAATTACATAGATGAGCACGACGAAGTTATGATCGAAGGAATAGGCGGAAGAATGGGAAGGTCCTACGGAGACATCCCTGGAGTCCGGTTCAAGGTCATCAAGGTCAATAATGTGTCCCTAAGGGAACTGGTCAGGGGAAGAAAGGAGAAACCTGTGAGGTGATTTTTTGGTCGAACCCATGAGCAAAGAAGAAAGAATAGAACTGCTTTCAAAAGTAGAGATGCCTCCGCTTTTCGGAAAATACGACCTTTCGGAGGTTACTGTGAACGACCCCGGTCTGGTGAAATACATAAATCTATCACCGGTGATACTTCCGCATAGTGAAGGGAGGCATACCAGAAGACAGTTCGGAAAGCACAAGATGAGCATCGTTGAGAGGCTTATCAATAATATGATGAGAACCGAGGATTACACGGGTAAAAAGGTAAAGACCTATAAGGTGGTGAAAGGCGCTTTCGAGATAATCCACAAAAGGACGAAGAAAAACCCTGTTCAGGTGCTTGTGGATGCTCTCTCCAATGCCGCACCCCGAGAAGAGATAACAAGGCTTCAGTTCGGCGGCATATCCGTGCAGAAGGCCGTGGATACATCCTCCGCCAGAAGGCTTGACATAGCCCTGAGGAACCTCTGCAGGGGTGCCGTGAAATCGACATATAAAAGCAAGAAGTCCGTTGAGCAGTGTCTGGCAGAGGAGATAATACTCGCTTCCAGAGGAGATATGAACAGCTGGGCCGTAGGTAAGAAGGAAGAAATGGAGAGGGTTGCAGCCTCTTCGAGATAATCAAAAGGTGTTGATAATGGGAAGAAAAGAGGATAACATAAAGAAAGCAAGAGAGATAATGAGACAGAGAGAAAAGATAAGAAATATCGGCATCGCCGCACATATAGACCACGGGAAGACCACTCTCAGCGACAACCTTATCGCCGGAGCCGGGATGATGTCCGAGGAGATGGCGGGAAAGCAGCTTGTTCTGGATTACGATGAGCAGGAACAGGCAAGAGGCATAACAATCAATGCCGCAAACGCCTCGATGGTCCACGAATACAAGGGAGAAAGCTATCTTATCAATCTGATAGATACCCCCGGGCATGTCGATTTCGGTGGGGATGTTACAAGAGCGATGAGGGCCGTAGACGGTGCAGTGGTTGTCGTCTGCGGTGTGGAAGGTATAATGCCGCAAACGGAAACGGTCATAAGACAGGCTCTGAAAGAAAGGGTGAAACCCGTACTTTTCATAAACAAGGTTGACAGGCTGATAAATGAGCTGAAAGTAACGCCTGAAGAAATGCAGCAGCGCTTTGTGAAGGTGGTTACAGGGGTTAATAAGCTCATAGCAAGATATGCACCCGATGAGTTCAAGAAAGAATGGCAGGTGAAGATAGAGGACGGGACCGTTGCGTTCGGCTCGGCCTATCATAACTGGGCAATATCCGTGCCTTTCATGAAGAAGAGCGGTATAAGTTTCAAAGATATATATGATTACAACAGCAAGGAAGATAAGGCGGCCATAAGGGAGCTTGCGAAGAGGTCTCCGATACATCAGGTTCTTCTGGATATGACCATAGAGCACCTTCCGAACCCAATTGACGCACAGCGCTACAGGATTCCTAACATATGGAAGGGAAATCTCGAGTCCCCCGTAGGAAAGGCAATGATTGAGTGCTCTCCTAACGGCCCTGTCGCCATGATGGTAACGAAGATAATAATAGACCCGCATGCGGGTGAGGTTGCCGTGGGAAGGCTTTTCAGCGGTAAAATAAAGAAAGGACAGGAGATAAGAGTCGTCGGTATGCCCAACAAGAACAGAATCCAGCAGGTCGCCTTTTCGGTGGGTGCCGACAGGATACAGGTGGATGAAATAGATGCGGGAAATATCGTATCTCTGGTAGGTATAAAAGATGCCTTTTCCGGTTCCACGCTCACCACCGACCCTGACATGGATGCTTTCGAAGAGATGAAGCATTACTCCGAGCCTGTGGTCACGGTTGCGCTCGAAGCCAAACACATGAGAGACCTTCCGAAGCTTGTTGAAGTCCTCAGATCGGTTGCAAAAGAGGACCCGTCGATTCAGGTCGAGATAAATCAGGAAACTGGCGAGCACTTGATGTCAGGTATGGGCGAACTCCATCTTGAGGTTACGATATACAGAATAGAGCACGAGCACGGTGTCGAGGTCAAATCATCGCCCCCGATAGTGGTCTACAGGGAATCGGTGGACCATAAAGCCGGTCCGTTCGAAGGGAAATCGCCCAATAAGCACAACAGATTCTATATTGAGGCCGAACCTCTTGAGAAAGAGGTTGTGGATGCAATACATGAAGGTACCGTCCAGAGCGGCGGGAAGATAAAGGACTCCAAAGCGCTGGCGAAACAGCTTGAAGAGCTGGGAATGAGAAAAGAAGAGGCAAAGAGTGTTAAGGCCATAAGAGGGCACAACATGTTCATAGACGCGACAAAAGGCATACAGTATCTGCATGAAACCATGGAACTGTGCATACAGGCATTCGAAGAGGTTTACAACGGGGGTCCGCTTGCGAGTGAGAAGCTCATGGGTGTGAAAATCAGACTTGTCGATGCGAAACTTCACGAGGACAGCATCCACAGGGGGCCTGCGCAGGTCATTCCCGCGGTAAGAAATGCAATTTACGGTGCTATGTGTCAGGCCGGAAGAGTACTGCTGGAACCCATGCAGAAAGTATTCATAAACGTGCCCCAGGAACTCATGGGTGCCGTGACAAGAGAGATGCAGCAGAGACGGGGGACGATAATAGATATCCAGCAGGAAGGAGACATGACCACGATAATCTCAAAGGCACCGGTGGGTGAGATGTTCGGTTTCGCAGGAGCAATAAGGAGCGCTACAGGCGGAAGGGCCCTGTGGTCCACCGAGAACTCCGGATTCGAGAGAGTTCCGAGAGAACTTCAGGCCAAGATAGTTGCAGAGATAAGGACGAGAAAAGGTCTGAAACCGGAGCCTTACGACGAGGCATATTACGCGGATTAAAACCCTTTCATACCATGCCTTCCTACGGAAGCCCGGCAACCGAAATCAGGGATTTCGTCTGAGACTCCCTATCAGAAACACTGCAAGTTTAGAAAGTTATGTTTCTGACTGTAGATTATCTCCCGACTATAATTCCATACCCCTCACCTTGTCGTGCCCGAATTCTTTATTCTTCTTTTCATGTTCAAGCAGAAATCTCTTTATCTCCAAACCTCCACCATATCCCCCAATCTCCCCGTCTGCACGGATTATCCTGTGGCAGGGTATGATTATCGGTATGGGATTTGCACCCAGAGCATTGCCCGCCGACCTCGCACTTCCTCCTGCGATTTCGGCAATCCACCCATAAGTTCTTGTCTCTCCATACGGAATTTTCAATGTAGCGCTCCATACCTTTCTCTGATACCTGGTACCTTCGGTTTTCACTGGGACCGTGAAGGCTTTTCTCTTTCCGTCGAAGTATTCTTCGAGCTCTCTTTTTGCGGCTTTAAGAAGTCGACTGTTTCCATGCTCTCCGTAATTCCCGAGCCTTATGGATTTTACCGCACTCTTATCCGAAGATATGGTAATCGGCCCGAAAGGTGTTTCCAGCATTATGCTATCTATGCTATCAGGCATTCTCCTGTCCTCCGTTTCCGTTCTCTATCTCATCCTTGAACGACCATTTCAGCAAAGGCGGGGTTATCAAAGTGGTTACGGTTACGAATATCATGGTCGAAGCCAGAAAGACATTGGCAAGCTCTCCTGTTATGGCGCCGCCCTTTATCGCTAGCATGATAGAAACAAGGGCGACCTCCATTCTGGGTATGGAACCGATACCCATTTGCAAGGATTGCTTCCAGTTGAAGCCGCCTATTCTTGCCCCTGCAGCTCTTCCGACCACTTTTCCGACTATCGCAATTATGACTATCACCACCGCAAGTATTATTGCCTTCGGGTCAGTAAAAACATTGAGGTCTATAAGACTTCCTATATATACAAAGAAAAGAGGGATGAAAAACCCATAGGAAAGGGCCTTGATATCGTCCGTTATAATCTTGCTCTCTGCGGTGGTTCCCAGGATTATTCCCGCAAAAAATGCGCCTTCGATAGCCGCCTGAACCGTGAACTGCGCAAAGCTTGAGAATATGAGCATCAGGCCGAGAGATATCCCCAGCATCGCCTTCGTGGTCTTCACCCTCTCCATTCCTTTTACCAGGTAATTGACTGTGAAGAGCCCTATACCGAGTTCTACCACTATAAGCAAGGTAATCTTTATACCGAGTATGCTCATCGCCCATGCAGATGTCGCACCTATGGCTATGATTATGGCGAATATTCCGAGAAAATCATCCATCACCGATGCTGACAGAGAGGCCGTGCCAACATCCGTGTTAAGGACACCAAGGTCCATCATGGTTCTGGCCGTCACACCGATGCTGGTTGCCGTAAGGAGGGCTCCCAGAACCAGACTTGGCTGCTGTCCGTATCCCATGAGGATTCCGGCCATATATCCGAGAATGAAAGGAACCAGTACCCCTATTACGGTGGATATCATAGCGACCTTTCCCGTCTTCTTTATGGTCTTCAGGTTGGTCTCCATTCCCGAGATGAAAAGAAGGAGGATAATTCCGATGTGGCCTATGTGCTCTACAGGATATTTGAACTCGTCCTTGGGGTAGAACCATGTAAGGCCGGGCATAAAGAGCCCTATGAAAGAGGCTCCCAGAAGAACGCCTACCGTTATCTCGCCCAGAACCGCCGGCAGTCTGAAGTGCTCGAAAAGAGAGCCTATAAGTTTGGCGAGAACCAGAGCAAGGCCCAAATATAACAGAAGCACGACATAGACATCCATGGAGCCACCTTAACCGGTCTCCCTCAGCAATCTGGTGAAGTGTATTATTACGGATTTCAGAGTAACCTCTCCGAGAAGTATCCCGTTTTTATCCACAACCGGAAGCCGTTCAAGCTCGTACTTTTTCATCTTTAACATGATTTCTTTAAGATTCGCCCCTCCTTTTGCGGTTATAACTTTTGAGGTCATAACATCCCTGACTTTCGCACCTTTTTTAATATAAATATTTTTCATATGCATCTTTATTGAGCCGTAGGCGTATGTAAGAGAGTCCGGAGGAAGCATGGCTCTCAACAGGTCAACTCTTTCAATAACTCCCACAAGTTTCATTGTTTTCTCGCTGTCCACAACCCATGCGTGGTTATTGGACCTCAGCATGAAAAACACATGAGATACCGGCTCATCTTTTTGCAGTAAGGGCATGTCCCACGCTCGGGGGTCCATCAGCTCATCAACCTTCATGGAGTACATCTTTTCCAGTGTCTTTTTCATACGGGTTTCCATGTAACCTCGCATTTCAATCGACTATATACGCATTTCTGATGTGAATTGTTGTGTATATAGTCCTTAAACACTATTTGAGATTTCCTTTTCATTTTCTTATCATCCAAACAGTCTTACCGCTATTCCTAACTTGCGTTCTTATGGTAGTTTTCTCCAGAATGCCTCTTCAGGACCATCAAGATTGCTATATTTCCATCCGAGACTCTCATACGCTCTTATATTGTCGTACCATCATACGAACTCCTCAAAAGAATCGAAATCGCTCCTTGCTCTTTCCTTTTTCTTTCCGTCTTACCATGTATTCGAGTCTCTTTTTTGCGGGCTTCATCGCCGAAAAAGATTCAAAACAGATAGGAAATCTTTCCGGGACCACACAATATCAAACTTAATGTGAATGATGTTTTATATCTCCTGTCCATCGGGGCTTGTGTTCGAGATAAAGAAAAGAGACGGCCTTGCGAGAATCGGCATACTGGAGCTTCCTCACGGAAAAGTCGAGACCCCTGCGTTGATGCCCGTCATAAATCCCAAGATAGAGCTCATACCGCCCCGTGATATGGAGGGCATGGGAGCGCAGATGTTTATCACCAACTCATACATCATCATGGGCTCTGCCGAGCTCAGAGAAAGAGCGGTGGAAGAGGGAATTCATCGGGTGCTAGGCACATACAGACCAGTCATGACGGACTCGGGCGCCTTTCAGGGCCACATCTACGGAAAGGTGAGAACTGACAACATGGAAGTTCTTGGTTTCCAGAGGGACCTCGGGGTCGATATAGCCACGATACTGGACATGTTCTCGGAGCCTTATTTTACGGAGAAAGAAGCGAGGCATTCCGTCGAAGAGACCTACCGGCGGGGTAAAGAGGCGTGCAAAAACCTGCCTGACATCTATCTTGCCGGCCCTGTTCAGGGGGGAGTTTACGAGGAACTGAGAACGGAGAGCGCCATGCTCATGTCTTCCCTGCCTTTTGCAATACATCCGATAGGCGGTGTCGTACCGCTGATGGAGAACTACCGCTATGGAGACTTAGTGAAGGTCATAATCTCATCTAAAAAGGGGCTGGACCCATCAAGACCTGTGCATCTTTTCGGTGCCGGCCACCCGATGCTCTTCCCTCTGGCGGCTCTGCTCGGATGCGACCTTTTTGATTCCTCATCGTATGCAAAATACGCCTATGACAACCGCCTGATGTTCCCTTGGGGGACAGAGAAACTGGAGAACATGGAATACCTCCCGTGCACCTGCCCCGTGTGTTCCAAATACACAGCG
This sequence comes from Thermoplasmata archaeon, assembly GCA_015522885.1. Taxonomy (GTDB): domain Archaea; phylum Thermoplasmatota; class Thermoplasmata; order WALJ01; family WALJ01; genus WALJ01. Next base: position 1,452 of record WALJ01000121.1, on the reverse strand, counting down.
AAGGAACTGAGAAAAATGCCTGAAAAAAAGAGGCACAGGCTCATAGCGCTCCACAACCTCTATGTCTCATTTGCAGAGTTAAGAAGGATTAAAGAGGCCATAAGAAAAGGAAATCTGTGGGAAATGGTGGAGCAGAGGGCCAGAACCCGACCGGAACTTCTGGATGCCCTGAGAACCATCCTGAAATACGGAGATTACTTGGAACGATTCGAGCCGAGGACCAGAAGAAGCACGTTCCTTTATTCGGGCTGGGAAAGCCTCGAAAGGCCGGGTATAAAGAGAGCCGCACGAGATGCGGAAAGAATTGCCACGGAAACCCCGAGAAAGGTGCTTCCGGAGGCGGAGCGCCCGTATTCCAGAACCTATGCAGACCTGTTAAAAGAAAAGAAAAGCTTTGCGGTGAACTCCCCGTTTGGGCTCGTTCCGATGGAGCTGGATTCAACATATCCCTTCGGACAGTCAATATTCCCTGAGATTCCGGATAAAGAGGTTGTGGAGAATATTGAGGAAAGGGAGAGGGGTGCTCTCCAAGACATTCCCGAAGAGGACATCGACAGAGACATCGAGCAGGTCCGAGCAATAGCAAAGTTTCAGTTCGGCGACGAAGGAGCCACCCTGCTTCTGAAAGGCGAGATTTCCGTTATAAAATCGAAGAAGACTGGAAAGATACGAAATGTCTTTGTGGATGGGGAGCATGTTCTTTCTCTGAGGGCCGAAGACGGGTTCTATACCCTGAAAATAGCCGGTGGAAGGAGATTGCTGGAAGCGAAGTACCCGAGGTATCGCATCGTAGTCTCTGACGGTGATGAGTTTATCAGAGAGGGAAAGAATGTCTTTGCAAAGTTCGTTGAAGATGTAGACGAAAATCTGAGACCTATGGATGAGTGCATAGTCGTTAACAAAAAGGACGAGCTTCTGGCCGTCGGGCAGGTCATACTGAACAGGGAAGAAGCGCTCTACTTCAGCAAGGGAGTGGCCGTGAAAGTTAGAGAAGGAGCAAAAAAAGCATAGGATTGGGATGACTGTCAGATATGGACCGGCGGGACGAGGAAAATTCCGGAGGAATTTTACGAGTCAGCCTCTTTTCGTCAGAAAAGAGACGAAGCGAGGTCCATTCGAACAAAATGAGAAGTGGACCGGCGGGACGAATGGCGTTACGTCGCCACGAGTCAGCCTCTTTTTGAAGAAAAAGGTCGTAGCGAGGTCTGTGGTTCATAGAACAAAGAAGTGGACCGGCGGGACGAGAAAAATTCCGGAGGAATTTTCCGAGTCAGCCTCTTTTCGTTAGAAAAGAGACGTAGCTCGGCCCACGAACGAGCGGAGCGAGAGAGTGGACCGAGCGGGATTTGAACCCGCGGCCTCCTCCATGCCAAGGAGGCGATCTTCCGAGCTGATCTATCGGCCCATTGCTGTTATTTAAGAGATTTAGGCGCTCCATGCCAAGGAGGCGAT
>WALJ01000120.1 GCA_015522885.1 Thermoplasmata archaeon | reverse complement strand
CATGTCGTTCTTATATAGACAAAATCCGTTCAGTGATTTTGCTCCCCGAAGTCCCCGTGCTCTTTCCAGTTTTTGTCCACAACGAGTTTTTGCTCTATGAGAGCGTCTATGACATCAGAAATTTTTCCGTATGCACCGGTTACGACCTTTATGCCCATGTCGTTGAAGAAATCAATGGCTCTCTGCCCCATCCCATAGGCAACGACCATCTCTCCGCCGTGCTCTTTAACGAAGTTCGGCAGGTCTCCCGGGCCGTGACCTTCAAAAGGTACGGACAACACTTCAACATCGCTTATCTCCTCGCCTTCGAAATCCACAAAAGTATAGAAACCGGTCCTTCCGAAATGCTGGCTGACCTCGCTGTCGAGTCCTTTGTCATCAATGCTGGGTATTGCAATTCTCATAGTTGCTCATTCGCCCCCGTTATTTAGGCTTTTTCACCATACTCGGGGAATTTCATGAGAAGTCTTATATACGGCGTGTGAACATCTTCCTCCGTGATAATATGGAAGACATGAACAGAGTTGTCAATGAGATACACACGAGCATAATGAAGATGAGGAAGAAATATCCGGAGGAAACGAGGGCCTTCATGGGGCTTTTGAGAGCCACGGGAAAGCCCAAAGCCCTTTCGACAAAGGATAAGGAGCTCATCGCCGTTGCACTTTCCGTGGCTACGAAATGCCACTGGTGCATAGCATTTCATGTGAAGAATGCGGTAGATGCCGGCGCCACGAGAGACGAGATCATGGAAGCTTCCTTTGTGGCTGTTACGATGGCTGGCAGTCCGGCGCTGATGTATATGCAGCTCGTCATACAGGCGGCGGACGACTTCGAAAAAGGCTGATCAAAACCACGAATCAAGGGTTGTCTGTGCGGCCTTCTTTCTGGCATCCTTAAGCCTCTTGACGGCTGCCGAAACCCTGTTTTCCGAGAAATCCTTTTTTCTGCAGAGATACTCTCTTATTCCTTCGGAATCGGGGTTTTTCCATTCGAGAACATAGTCGTCCGTGACCTTGGGATTAAGGAACATATCCCTTATCCTCTCATAATTCGAAATCTCATATTCCTTGGCCTTAATGATATTTTCCAGTGTCCCGTGCTTTTCTATCAGTTTCAGGGCTTTTTTCGGGCCTATACCTCTTATACCCTCGTTGAAGTCCGTGCCCACCAGAATCCCGATTTCTACCAGCTGCTTTCTCGTTAAACCGAGCCTTTTCAGGTTTTTTTCGGTGTCTATCAGTTCGGGCTCTATGTTCACGTATATCCTCTTTCTGGGGAGCTTGCGTCGGCCTGTTATCGTGAGGTTTCTTATAAGAAGTGGAGCGCCGAAGAGCAGAGAATCGTAATCCTGCGACGCTGCCGCATTAACATCTCCCTTTGCGCTCATATAACTGGCCTGTGCTTCTCCTTCAGATGGCGCCTGAACATAGGGGATTCCCATGAACTCGAGCAGTTTTTTGGATTCATCCACCATGTCCCATGTGAGCTTCGATGTGGCCTGCGCCTTCGTTCTCGCTTTTTCGAGGTCCCCCTCTTCGATGGCTTTTTCATACTCCTTCCTCGCTTTCTCTTTCACGGCCTTTCTCTGTGCAATCGTGTTGTTCTTGAGTTCGTCCGGTTTTCCGTCGAAGACATACACCGGCTTTATCCCGTTCTCGACGAGATTAGTGGTTCTGTAAAGGAGACCTGAGAGATGGGATGTCACCCTGCCCATCCTGTCCACAAGGGGTGTGCCGTCCGGCTGCCGGATTATGGAAAGGAACTGATAAATTGTGTTATAGGCATCTATCGCTATTGTCCACCCGTTGAAGTCCCGCATCTTTCTCGGCTCGGATTCGATTATTCCCGATAGTTTTACGCCCATGGACCGAAATAGGAGTGTTATTTAATAGTTTAACTCATGAAAACAGAAAATGGAAAGGGTTTTGTGTTCCGCTTAATGCTTTCTCCTGTATGTGTATGCGAGACCTGCTATGGAGAGAGCGGCTATTGCCACCACAGCTTCGAAACCGGGGATGCCGCCACCGGAGCTTCCTGAACCGCCGGAGGATGTGCTGTCGTAGCTCACGGAGGTTTCAGAGGTGCTCGGAGTGAACTCGTAGTAATCCTGGTTCCACTGGGTTTCATTTGCATCTGCAAAGGCTCTTGCATATATCCTCACTTTGCTTATATCTACCGTATGCGCTGTCATCGGGTCTGATGCCGTACTTACAGGCACTTTAATGTCTATGTTTAGTTCCCATGTGTTCCAGTTACCGCTTGTGCTGTTGAAGCTCATTTCGTTCACGGTCATTCCTGGGGGATTCATAGAGGGCGGACTAATGGGCCCTTTCATCCAGCCGCTCCATACATGGGTTCCGTTCTTGAAATATGCCACGAAGTTCAGGGATACATGGTCGACTCCACTTGTCGTCCCCTTGACTGTCTCTTTCATCTGCCAGTTCTGGCCGTTGTCCACTTTTTTGATGTCTATCTTCACTTCCGTTATATCCACGCTTATCGACGTGTCAGTCGGTGTTTCTGTCGTGGGGTCCGTACCATGGTTTTCCTCACTGCCTGTTCCGCCGGAACCTTCAGAACCGCCACTGCCTGTCAGTCCAGGCATGATGAGGTCCGTAGTGTAATCGGTTGTACATACCGCAGAAGCCATGGATAGATAGAAGCCTGTGAAGTTCTGGAATGAGGAAGAGGGAACCGGTATTGTCAGTGTGCCGGCGGATTTTGTCGCGTTTATCGAAAAGTAGCCGCCGTTGCCCATATACATGGCGCTCCCGTTCATATATGTGATTACGGCACTCGGAGCGCTATAATTGCTTGTGTCCGTTGTCGATGTCACGGTTATCATATATGAATATTCCGAGGAATCCACGATGTTGCCGGAGACGGTCAACTCAAATACTACGTCAGAGCCCTCCAGAGATGCCTGTACGTGCGTGAGGTCCACGTTTGCGTTCGTTACATCACCTGCAGGGTCATCGTATGAGAACGAATAGCTCGCCGGAGTCGATATTCCGCTGAAGCTCACTGCCATCAGTGAAGCAAAGATTGCCATCACCACCATTGTGTATTTTCCTTTCATTTTTGTCACCTGTAACTGCCAATTGTAACTTATGATTTAAATCTTTTGGTGCACTGCCTCAGTTAACGGGAAAAGATATAATATGCCGTGTGAATGGGCAGGTGATGCCTTTAAAGATTGCTCCCAACTCGGAAAACCTCATACTCGTTCCTCTGTTGCTCGGTCTTGTCTGGCTGGCACTCGGAATGATATCATGGCCCGACGCCCTGGTCATTCACCTCTCCTCCTTTTCCGCACTGTTAATGCTCTCCGTATTTTTTCTGTTCTTCTTCAGGGACCCGGAGCGGGAGATTCCACCGGAAGGTGTCGTATCGCCGGCTGATGGCGTTGTCAAAGAGATAAGAGACGGCGGCAGAACCGTGAGGGTGGCCGTTTTCATGAATATACACAATGTGCATGTGAACAGAGCACCGATATCCGGCAGAATCACGGACATCAGGCATGTTTTTGGCTCCTATGTCCCCGCTTTCAGGAAAGAATCCGAGAGGAACGAGCGGACATATATAACGCTGGAAACGCCGATAGGAAGGGTTGAAATCGTCCAGATTGCCGGTGCGGTCGTCAGAAGGATAGTCACCTATGTACGGGAGGGCGATACCGTTAAGAAAGGCCAGAGAATAGGGATGATACGCTTCGGCTCAAGGGTCGATGTTATAATGCCCTCCGACAGGGTCAAGGTGATATGCGAGATGGGTGACAAAGTAAAGGCAGGTGAAAGTGTAATTGCGCTCTTCAAATAGGCTTCATAAAGTATCCGCTGCGGACCTCGCATCCGCCCTGAACGGGATATCGGGTTTTATCGCACTGATATTCTTCGTGAACGATATGCTTCTTACGGGGTCGGTCTTCGTTCTCATAGGGTTGTTCCTGGACGGTCTGGACGGAATACTTGCGAGAAAATACGGGGCGAGACACGGAAAAGGCCCGCAGATAGATTCAATCGCGGACACGGTCTCTTTTTGTATTGCACCTGCCACCGCGCTCTATTCCGCATTTTATCTGAAAGATGCCCCATACTCTCTACTCTCTCTGAGTACGATATTTGCATCCTCCGCCATCGTATTCACCGGAATTATCCGACTCGGGACCTTCTGCGACGAGGGTTTTGCTCTGGAGCACTTCAACGGGCTGCCCACGCCGGCGAGCGCTCTGGTAATACTCTTCTCCGTTCTGACATTCTCCGAAGAAGGCGTGCTTTATGCTCCGTGGGTGGGGATACTTATCACTCTGGTGATGGCGTCGCTTATGGTATTGAGGATATGTTATCCGAAAATTCACGGCAGAACCTCTATACTCTCCGGCGTCCTTCTTCTTTATCTTCTGTTTTCTCTCCTATTCCACAGCCTCGGCTGGAACTCTCCGTTGCTCTACTACTCTCCGATAGTGGGGCTTTTCATCTCCCTCTTCTATGTGTTTGCAGGTCCTCTTTACTGCCATATTTTCAGGGATAGATCCTCTCACCCATGACCTCTGCGGAGTTGTCGTATATCTCCTTCATCCTCAGAATATACGCAGGGCTCCATCTCTCCCTTTTACCGTGAAAGATGTCGTGGAGCGCATTCGGGAATTCATAGTAAGGACCTTTCTCGTATATCTCCGCGCTGCATCTCACCTCATAGCTCGTCGATGTCGGCATGTAATAAAGAAGGGTTATATCGCTTCCCGCCCTGACGTTCTCGTAGGTGTGCTTCTTTGCCAGTTCTAGGCTCGTGAGCATGGAAAAATCCACCTTCTTCTCGTCGTATATCTCATTTCTGAGGAATTCGGCCGCCTCGAACATGTCCGGTTTTTTCGTGATTCTCTCTTTCATCTTTTTGAGGGTTTCTTCAAGAAACCGCTCTTTGTGGATGTATCCGACACCTTTTATCGACCCATTCAGGCCCCCGGGTCCGTCCGTTATAAAAGCGGGATTGTGCCTCGTAAAACCTACGGTGAAGTCGAACCTGTCGGCCCTGTGATGTATCATTCGGTCCAAGAGCTCTCTTCTCTCGAAAAACGCCCATCTCTGGAATATCTCCATTCCCGGGTGCATGGCCTTCAATCCCAAAACGATATAAAGCCTTTCCCTATCCTGCGGACTGTGATATCATGGTAGAGACGATTGGCGATTTACTGAAGAAGCAGGCCGAAAGATTCCCCGACAGACTGGCCGTGAAGTTCGGCGACAGGGAAATAACATATTCAGAGCTCGACATTATGGCCGAGAAGCTGGCCTATGCCCTCTTCAAAATGGGCGTCAAGAAGGGCGACAAGGTCGGCCTCTGGCTTCAGAACATCCCCGAATGGGTCGTGGGCTGGTTCGCTGTCCCGAGGATAGGCGGCGTGGTCGTCCCGATGGACATATGGTACAAGCCGTCAGAGGCGGAGTATATCATGGGCCATTCGGAGTCCGTTGCCGTACTCACATCGGATGGGCATGGAAAGACGGATTTCATAAAAATGCTCGAAGACATAAAGCCGAAGCTGCCCCTGCTGAAGAATGTCATCGTTGTCGGAAAGGCTCCCGGGTGGGGCACATCCTTCGACGATGCGCTGAAGATGGGCGAAGGCTGGGAGAATGACGAGGAATATAGGAAAAGAAAGAGTTCTCTCGATGTGGATGATGTCACCTTCATTCTTTACACCTCCGGCACGACAGGAAAACCGAAAGGAGCCATGCTCACACATTACAACATAGTCCAGAACGGTCTCGATACCGCCAACACACTCAGAGCCACGGAGGAGGACAGATATCTTGTGCAGGTCCCGTTCAGCCACTGCTTCGGCTGCGTCCTCGGCATCACCGCCGCGGTAACAAAGGGCTCAGCGATAATACCGCTACCTGTTTTCACACCCGAGAACAGTCTGAAAGCGATAGAGGAGAACAGAGCGACGATAGTCCACGGGGTTCCCACGATGTTCATAAGGATGCTCGAGATTTTGAAGACGAAAAAGTACGATATGAGCAGCATGAGGACAGGCATAATGGCCGGAGCACCCTGCCCTGTGGATGTGATGAAGGCCGTTAAAACGGATATGCACACGGACATTCTAATAGCCTACGGGCTTACTGAGGCATCTCCCGTGATAACCATGACAAGCTTCGATGACAGCGACGAGGTGAAGGCGGAGACCGTTGGGAGAACCATTCCCGGTGTCTGCGTGAAGATGGTCGACGAGGACCACAAAGAGGTGCCGATGGGAGAGATGGGCGAGCTCGCGTGCCGGGGATACAATGTGATGGTCGGATACTACAAGAGACCGGAGGCGACCGCGGAAACGATAGACGAGGAGGGCTGGCTCTACACCGGAGACCTCGCTACGATTGACAAGCACGGCTACATCAGGATAGTCGGCCGAAAGAAGGAGATGATAATCGTCGGTGGGTTCAATGTCTATCCCAGAGAGATAGAGGAATACATCCGTGAGTTCGACAAGGTTCAGGATATAGCGATAGCCGCTGTTCCCGACAGAGAGCTCGGAGAGGTCGTCGGCGCCGCGGTCATACCCAAGGAAGGCGTTACGATAGAACCCGTTGAGATAGTCGATTTCTGCTACGGGAAGATAGCGAGCGCAAAGGTTCCGAGATATGTGATAATAACGGACACCCTGCCCATAAGCGGAAGAGGAAAGGTTCAGAAGTTCAAACTCACGGAGCAGTTCAAGGAGCTTCTTGAAAAAGGAGAGATAGAGAAGCTCACACCGACGGCGGTGAAGAACAGGAAGAAGTGAATCACTTCTGTTTTTCTTATTTTCATGGAATAGGGCGCTCCAAAAAGTGCGCAGAGGCGGCAATTTGGAAATACGAAACAAAAAATTTAAAAACCATAGAGATATGGCCTCATATGAGTACCGTATATCTCGAAAACATAAAAAGCCCTCTGGATGGCATCAAAACCACGACATATGAAAAGAAAAAGGAGGAAAACATGGAATGAAACACGAAAATAAGGAAGAAATCGCCCCGACATCCAAAACGGAGTTATACGCAATTGACTTCGGGGCGCCGAGAAAGGAGAGAGAAAGATGAAATCTAAAAAGGCGCATTACGGATATTATGGACTGCCTATTCTGAGCATAATGATTGGAATAACACTTCTGATAGGTATTTCTATTGCCTTTTTTGTTTTGAAACTCTTCGGATGGATTATCGCAGGTTTTGGATTGTATGTTTTGACATCCTATGGAATTTCTGTAATCTTAATCCATCGTAGACGTGAGGGGGATTTCCCTGACCTTTTGAAAATTGAAGGCAATGAATATGTTTTGGATGTTGGATGTGGAATGGGAAGAATGAGCATAGCGGTAGCAAAGAGACTAAAAGATGGGAAAGTTGTGGGCATAGATATTTGGGATAAGAAGGAGTTGTGGAGCAACTCTCCCGAAAGAGCATATGCTAACGCTGAAATTGAGGGTGTTAGAGATAAAGTGGAATTTAAGTATGGCAATGCTCTTGAAATACCATTCCCAGATAATACTTTTGATTTGGCAACTTGTAGTAGTTTATTAAACAATCTGAACGGGAATGCCAAGAAAATCAAAGCACTATCTGAGATTTATAGAGTCTTAAAGCCCAGTGGAAAATTTTTACTCATAGAACCATTAAGATGCTTGAGAATGTTTTTCCTATTTACACCTTTTGCCTTTTGGCAGATTCTTAAAAAAGAGGATTGGGATAGATTGTTAGACCAAGGGGGTTTTATAAATTTGAAATATTGTTATCAGAATGGTGTGGGGTTCTTCTTATTAGAGAAACCAGAGGTGAGAAATCATGATTAGCTTGGCGCCCCTTCGTCAACTGCGGTCGCTATCGCTCCCTGCGTATAACAGCGGACATACGGCTAAGCTTCGCTCCGCCCAAATTTCCCTACGGGAAACTTTGTATGTCCGCAAACCGTTAAGTGAAATTGCGGGGCTTACGGCTTTTTGCTAGAAGGTTTTGATTATGATAAACTACAAACAATTATATGAAAGGGTTGGTTCTGTGATAGGTTGGGATTTCAGTGAAATTACAAAAAGAACGAAAGTTGTGGGTAAAAAGTGGGAT
>WALJ01000119.1 GCA_015522885.1 Thermoplasmata archaeon | reverse complement strand
TTTCGGGAGCGCTCATCACCTTCTCCACGGTTCCGAAGTGCAGGAGCAGGCGCTCCGCCATCGTGGCCGATATTCCGGGCAATCCCTCCACTATGAACCTCTGCTGCTGGTGTATTCCCATCGCTCTTTTCTCTCCGCGCCTTCCGATGCCTCTTCCGCCCTGCTGCTCAATACTTCCCTTAGAGGAAGGGTGCACTTCTGTCAGACAAAAGGCATCAAAAGTTTTAAATAGTAGCTCATATTATCTGACAATTGTCCGACAATCGTCGGACCTTGGGATGCACTCAGCGAGGGATAAAAATGCCCGAAAATAGAGAAAAAAGGAGCGCAATGCTGCGCAAATGTCCGAAATCCCGTCCGAAAGAGGTGGCGTTATGTATCTGAAAGAGATTCAGTTGGAGAACTTCAAGTCGATAAAAGGCAGTGTAAAAATACCGTTCAAAGAGGGTTTTACAGCGGTTACAGGGCCAAACGGTAGCGGAAAATCCAACATCTCGGACGCCATCCTCTTTGTCCTCGGACCGAAGAGTTCGAAGGCCATAAGGGCGGGTAACCTGCTCGAACTTATATGGAACGGTGGAAAGAACGGAAAGCCGGCAGAAAAGTGCAGGGTAACCCTTGTCTTCGATAACAATGACAAAACCATACCCGTCGGATACGACGAGGTTCATCTGACAAGGGTCATCAAGCGCTCCAAGGAAAGCAAACAGGGCTACGGAAGCTATTTCTACATAAACGGCAACAAGTCCACGCTTGGCGAATTCGAGGAACTCCTCGCTTATGCGGGCATATCATCCGACGGATACAACATGGTCCAGCAGGGAGATGTCACGAGAATAGTCAATATGGGCAGCGTGGAAAGGAGGAGAATAATAGAGAGCATCGCAGGTACCACGCATCTCGATGAGGAAATGGAGAAAGCCAGAAACAAGAGGCTGGAGCTTGAGGACAATCTGGAGAAGATATCCGTCAGAATGGATGAGATAGAGATGAGGCTGAAAGAGCTCGATTCCGACAGAAGTGCGGCTCTGAAATACAGGGAACTTCAGGACAGAATGGAACTGGCAAAAGCCCAGTTTGCATATAAGAAGGTCTCCGCTATGTCTGCCGAGAGGGAGAGCATAAAAAAGAGCATACTTGACTTTGAAAACGAAAAAGAGGAACTGGGCAAAAAGATAGAGGAGATGAAGGGCAAACTCGGAGAAATAGCGGAAGAGATGAAGAAGACGGAGGAAGATGCTGCCTCCGGATGGGGCGACGAGGCAAAGAAGGTCAAGGAGCAGATAGACGGATATCGCCTCGCGATAGCACGAATAGACAATTTCATAGAGAGTGCGGAGGACGACATAAGGGAGATGTCCAGAAGTGGAGAAGCTGAGAATAAGAGGCTGGAAGAAGAGAAGAAAGAGCTGAAAAAACTCAGAGATACCAAGAAAGAGTCCTCGGAAGAGCTGAATAAAAAGAAAGAAGAACTCAAAAAGATATTCGAAGAGCTGAAATCCCTGAAAGATAAGAATTCAAAATCATCAACAAGGGGAAAGGAATTGAGAAAAAAGTACTCAAAGATTTCGGAGGCCCACCGGGAAACTATCAGGAGACTGTCCGAAGATAGGGAAGAGAAGGTGAAGGCGGAAGAACGGCTGAGAAGCCTCAGGGAAAAGAAGGCGGAACTCGAAGAGAGGAAAAAGGATGCGGAGTTCGGAATTAAGGATGCGAAATGGCAGTTAAAAAACCTCGGAAAAGGGGGAAAATACTCCTCGAAAGAACTGAAATCCATGAAGCAGGAGCTGTTTGCGCTCCGCGTGGAAGAAAGAGAGAAATCCGAGGAACTCTCAAAGCTTCAGAGAGAAATATCACGAATAAACGAGCGTTATGCCGTGGAAAAGGCGAAGATGGACGCACGCAGAGGCGGCATGGGTGCGGTGAGTGCTATACTGGAAGCGAGAGACAGAGGAAAGATCAAAGGGATAATAGGCACAGTCGAGGAACTTATATCCTACGACGAAAAATATGCGAAGGCGATAGAGACAGCGGCCGGAAACAGGGTCAAAGCGGTTGTCGTGGAGAGCGACGAGGTGGCCGCAAAGGCGATAAGATATCTGAAGGATGAAAAGCTCGGAAGAGCGACATTTCTGCCGCTCAACAAGATGAGAATAGGGAGACCGTCGGGCAAAGCGATACTGACATCCGGAAAGGACGGTGTGATTGGTTTCACTGTTGACCTTGCGGAATACGATGAGAGATACAGAGCCGCTATCTGGTATGTCTTCGGCGACACTCTGATAAGCAAGAACCTCGATACTGCCAGAAAGCTTATGGGCGGAGTAAGACTGGTAACACTGGGCGGGGAGCTAATAGAAGCCAGCGGTGCCATGATAGGCGGAACCACCGTCCGAATGAAATCGGGAAGGAACAAAGAGGTTGAAGAGCTGGGCAAAAAACTCATGGAAAGAAGGGGAGCCGCTGAAAAGATAAGTACGAGGCTTACGGACATAAGAATGAGACTGGAAGAGCTGGAATCAGCCGTGAATGAGGCGGAAAAGGACAGCGAGACCAATTCGAAGATAGAGTCCCTGCGGATGAAGGAAAGGGAGTACAATTCAAAACTGGAAGAACTGAAAGCCAGTCTGAAAGGGATTTCCATGGAAATCTCGAGAATCGAAGGTACATTTGCGGAAATCTCGGAAAAGGTTAAAGAGCAGGAAAATACCGTGAAAGAGCAGGAAAAAGTGCTCAAAGAGATTGAAGAAGAGAGCAATTCACTGATGCCCGAGGAGATTCAGAACAAAATCAGGGAACTGGAAGAGGTACATACACATCTCTCGGAGAATGTCAGGGCTCTGGAAATAGAACTGAAGGGTACGGAAGGCGAGATAGGCTCGTTGGAACGGGTGAGCAAAGAAAGAAAGGAAAGAATCTCCTCCATTGAAAACAGTATTTCGGAGAAAAAGAAGGCCGTGGAAGAGAAGAAAAAGGAAAAATTCAGGCTTAACGGCGAGCTAGAGGCGGTTCTGCAGGTTAACACAGGGATAGAAGAAGAGATGAGAGCGCTCCGCGAGAAGAGGGAGCTTCTGATATCCGAGGAAGCGAAGGTGAAGGCGGAGATAGAGCGAGCGAAGACCATGCTGGAAACGAAACAGGACTATATCCTCGGACTCAAGACAAAACTGGAATCAGTGGATGCGAGCATAATCGAGCTTGAGGAAGAATACAGAGGCTATGGGATAGAGGTAAAAGAGCCGGTGCCTTCCATGGACAGACTGAAGAAGACCATAAGGGCGTGCGAGCTTGAGATGGCCGAGATAGGCTATGTGAATTTCAAGGCAGTAGAAGATTATGATACGCAGACAAGGAGATACGGTGAGTTGAAAGAAGAGACAGAAAAGCTGAAAGAGCAGAAGAAAGAGCTCATAAATATGGAAAAAGAGCTTGAAGAGAAGAAGAAGGATGCATTCTTCAGGGTGTTCAGCGCCGTGAATGAGAATTTCAAGAATATATATGCGGAGCTCTCTAACGGAGGCGAAGGTGAGCTGAGCCTTGATAACCCGGAATCCCCATTCGAAGGAGGAATGAGCATAACCGCAAGGCCGAGAGGAAAGAAGGTATACCGCATAGAGGCTCTCTCCGGCGGTGAGAAGAGCCTTGTGGCACTTGCGTTCGTGTTTGCGATACAGGAATATGACCCGTCCCCGTTCTATCTTCTCGATGAAGTGGATGGGAACCTTGACGGTCTGAATTCCGAGCTTGTGGGGGAGAGAATAGAGCGCTCCTCGAAGAGAGCGCAGTTCATAGCGATATCGCACAGGAAGGCCCTGCTAAAGCATGCGGACCACCTCATAGGCGCCACGATGATAGGCGACGGAGTCACAAGAATAATACATAAAGTGGACCTGAGCACCATAAAAGAGCCTGAAGAGGAACAGAAGGAGTACGAGGCCAATACAGAAGCGGAGGCGAGCGCATGAGCGAGGCGATAGAAAGGTATCAGGAGATAGAGCAGCACATAAACTTCCAGAAAGCCATACTGGATGACTATGATGACGGAAGCCGGTTCACAAAGTATCTGGGCATACTCGAAAGCGTGAAAAACGGCGAGTTCAGCACTGACAATCCGGTTGACAGGGAAATAGCCAGAATACTTTCCATGGCGCTCAATGATGACGTTGACCCATGGAACATAGACCTCGTGGAGTTCTCGAATGCGTATATTCGGGAGATAAGGAAGTCGGAGAATGTGGATTTCATAGTTGCCGGAAAGATAATCTTTCTCGCATGGTCGGTTCTGAAAAAGCAGAGCGATGCCACACTCTCCAAAGCGGAGGGTATGGAAGATATGGAGTTCTTCTTCAAGGACTGGTCCCCTTGGGAATTCGATGCCTATGAGAACATAGACGACATAAGTTTCACTGATACCGTAGTGAATTCGGAGGAAGCTCCGATAAATGCCGCTGTCAGATACAGAGCGGAGAGAAAGGTTACTCTCATTGAGCTTGTGGACGCCTTCGAAGAGGCGAGAAAAGAGGCTGAACTCAGGGAGAAAGTGGAGAAAATACGGAAAAATGCGAAAAAGATGGAAATAGAGATGCCGGATATTTCTCACAAAGAGGACATAGAAGAGGAGATAAAGGAGGTCTGGAACAGAATAAAGGACCTCGAGGGAAGGAAAACGTCTCTTATGGCGCTCACCGACGGAACCAAGGAGGACATCATAAAGGTCTTTGTGGCCATACTGTTCCTTGCAAACCGAAACAGGATACGGATATGGCAGAACAGCCCGGAAAGCGATATCAACATAGAGAACATAATGCCGAGAGACGAAAACGGCAATACGCTGGAACCTCCGGAAATCATCATGGAAGAAAAAGAGATGAAGAGAAAAGAGCTTACTCTCTGCACAGTGTGATGAGCCGTTCTAACGACATTCGTTGCTGTGTTGCACAAATAGTTTTACAGTCTTTAAACATCAAAGGCTTCTGCTCAGAGACTCATAGCCAGATATCTGCAATTCAAGAAGCAAAGAGGAAATTTATGATATACAATATGCTGTTGAATCTGTGAAAATCAGGTAAAATATTCCATAACAAAGAAACAAGTTATGGAGCCGCAAGGGTATTCCATAACTCAGAGCGAGTTATGCAACACAGCAATTTCATGGGAAACCTTATAAGCCACCCCTTATTCTATTGTGATAACATGAACGACCCCGAAGACCTGATAAAGGAGATGATGAAGACGACTGGGAGCGCTCTCCAGATAGAGAACATAATGATGGAATCATTCAGAGACCTGCTGAAGGATGAGATAAAGAACAAGATGAAAGAAACTCTGGAGAAGAACCCGGAGATAAAGAAAGAGATTGGCGAAGCAGTGGAAACTCTCATAGAAGCGAGGCTCAAGGAAGCATATGCCCTCATAAAGCTGGCAAAAGCGTCGTCAAAGCTCGGACTCGAAGCAGCGCCTCCGAAAATAAGGGACGAAATGGTGCAGTCATTCACATCTCTATTCGAAAAAGAGCTTATGGAATTGATGAAAGGGTTTTAATCACTCCTTATCAGCCTTGCAATCTCCGTTGGCACCTTCGCAACTTTTACTCCTGCGGATTCAAGAGCTCTTATCTTGCTCTCCGCCGTTCCTCTGCCTCTCGTGACGATTGCACCTGCATGGCCCATCCTCTTCCCCGGCGGTGCGGTCCTTCCTGCGATGTATGCGTAAACCGGCTTTTTGACATACTGTTTTATGTATTCAGCGGCCTCTTCCTCGGCTGTACCGCCTATTTCGCCGACCATGACGATTCTCTCGGTCTCGGGGTCGTTCTCAAAGAGCTCCAGCATTTCTATGAAATTGGTGCCTATCACGGGGTCTCCGCCTATTCCGACGGTGGTGCTCTGCCCTATTCCCGCTTCCGTAAGTGAGTTCACAATCTCGTATGTGAGTGTTCCGGAGCGGGAGACAACACCCGTGTTTCCTTCTTTGAACACCATGTTCGGAAGTATTCCGACCTTCGCCTTTCCGGGAGATGCGAGGCCGGGGCAGTTCGGACCTATTATTCTGGCGCCTTTCATCTTTGCATAGGAGACCATCTTCATGGCATCGTGAACCGGTACATGCTCGGTTATCGTAATGACGAGCCTTATCCCTGCGTCCACGGCCTCCATCACCGCATCCATTGTGAAAGGTGCGGGAACGAAGATTATGCTTGTGTTCGCACCGCTGTTATCCACGGCATCCCGAACCGTGTTGAAGACAGGCACGCCTTCCACGGTTTCCCCTGCTTTCCCCGGTGTTACTCCCGCTACGACATTCGTTCCGAACTCTTTCATCGCCCGGGTGTGGTATCTTCCCTGATGTCCGGTTATCCCCTGAACCTGCACCTTCGTATCCTTGTCAACAAGAACCGCCATATCATGCACCTCCTGCGTGCTTAACAGCCTCTTTCGCCGCATCTTCGAGCGTCGAGAACGCGCTTATTCCCTCTTTGAGCAGTATCTCTTTTCCTTCTTCCTCGTTAACTCCCTTTA
>WALJ01000118.1 GCA_015522885.1 Thermoplasmata archaeon | reverse complement strand
GGCATGTCCTGCATCGACATGAAATTCAGGTAATCGAGAAAATTCTCCAGTTCTTCGGCGAATATCGCTCCGTGCTGCCTCAACGCACCCCTGAACACGGCCGCGTCCGTCGCCATCGAACCCGTGTGGCTTCTGGCGGCCCTCGCACCGTGCGCCGTCGTTCCGGCCTTTATGACGACCACCGGTTTTTTGAGGGAAACGGCCCTGAGAACATCCAGAAACTCCCTTCCCCTGTCTATGCCTTCCATGTATATGCCTATCACCTTCGTGCTCTCCTCCTCGGCCAGATATCGGAGAGCATCTATCTCGTTCACGTCCGCCTTGTTCCCGTAGCTGACGAACTTGTCTATGCCCACTCCCTTCTCAGCGAGCCATTCGAGCGCTATTAGTCCCACCGCACCGGACTGGGTTATTATGCTCACATGCCCTTTCCCCGGCCTCTTCATGGCATATCTCGGCTGGAAGAACGTATCCACGCCGCTGCGGGTGTCGAGAACCCCTATGCAGTTCGGCCCTATCACCCTCACGCCGTATTTCCTCGCCCTTTCCACCATCTCGGCCTCGAGCTCCGCACCCCTTCCTCCGAGTTCCCTGAAACCCCCTGATATCACCACGACCGCCTTTCCCCCGTGCCTTCCGAAGCTTTCAACCGCATCCGGCACCTTCTCCGCAGGCAGTGCGATGACCGCCAGATCACATCGTGGGCAGTCCTCTATGCTCTCGAAGACCTTCAATCCGAGAAATTCTCCGCCCTTCGGGTTCACCGGACAAATCTCCCCCTTGAATGAGTTCACAAGCGATTCAGTCACCGTGTGCCCTATCTTCTTCGGGTCAGCGGACGCACCTATCACCATGATTCCGTTCGGCTCAAAGAATTCCTTCATAATCCACCTACATCTTCAGATTTCCGCTCTCCAGCTGCTTCATCAGCTGCCTCTGGAGCTTTCGGTTTCCCGAGAATCCTTTTATCGCCTTCTTCGACTGGTTGTAGTGCTTGAGGAGCGCCCTGACCTCATCGGGGCCCATCCCGCTCCCCCTCGCTATCCTCTTAATCCTCGAGGACTTTATCATCTTCGGATTTTCCAGTTCCTCTCTCGTCATCGAGTCCATTATTATTCGGAAATCCCTGAGCTTTCTCTGGAGCGCCTCCACCTCCTCGTCGGACATCCGGTCAACGAAACCCAGCATGGAAAAGACCTTCTTCAGAGGTCCCATCTTCGTCATCGCTTCCATCTGGTTGTACATGTCTATGAGGTTGAATTTGCCGGACATCAGCCTCTTGGCCAGCTCTTCGGCATCCTCCTCGTCCATCACCTCGCTCGCCGTCTCCATCAGAGCCTTTATGTCGCCCATACCGAGAAGCCTCGAAATGAATCTTGCGGGGTCAAACTTCTCAAGGTCCTCCATGTGCTCTCCGGTGCCTATGAACACTATTGGAGCGCCTGTTTCCGCGACAGCGCTCAACGCTCCGCCGCCCTTTGCAGAGCCGTCAAGTTTCGTGAGGACCACGCCCGTAACCCCGACCGCATCGTGGAATGCCTTTGCCTGAGGTCCTGCCTGCTGACCCACCGCAGCATCGAGAACAAGGAATATCTCGTCAGCCTTTGCAACCTTTCCCACGAGTTTTATCTCCTTTATCAGGTCATCTTCAAGAGAATGCCTTCCCGAGGTATCTATAATCACGACATCCGTGTGCTTGAACTCCTCCAGACCCTCTCTGACTATCTTCGGCGCTTTCTTCTCGCCCGGCCTTCCGTAAACGGGTACATCAACCATATCGCCAATCTGTTTCAGCTGGTCGTAAGCCGCAGGTCTGTGGACATCGCCGGCTATCAGGCCCACACTGAGACCTCTCTTTTTGAAGTAGTTCGCCAGCTTCCCGGATGTGGTGGTCTTGCCCTGACCGTAGAGTCCGACCATCAGTATCCTGTGCTTTTTCAGCGGTATCTCCCTTGCCTCTCCCAGTATTTCCACCATTTCCTCGTAGATTATCCGGATGACGTGCTCTCTCGCGCTCTTCCCGGCGGGGGGCTCCTCGTTGAGCGCTCTTCTTTCCACCTCCTTCGTCAGTTTGAGAGCTAATTTCACATTGACATCCGCGGTGAGAAGGGCTCTCTGAAGGTCCCTGACGACCTCTTTCACGAGCTTTTCGTCCACCGTCGATGCCCGAGCAATCTTTTTCAGGGTGTTCCTTATGGATTTGCCCAGATTATCCAGAACCATGCCCCTCTATCGGATTACCTTATTAATTCTTTTCACAGCGGAGCGCAGAACGCACGGATTTTATACCCCTCAGGATAACCCCTAAACTTACGATGTTGTCGGCCATAACCGTAGCGTAGCAAGCAACACCTAAATCTTTATTAATGAAACCGTTATCCGCAGCAGAGGTCTCGATATGGGCAGTATAAGACCAACATACATAAAGAGAGTCGCGGTCGAAATTGTAAAGAAGCATCAGGACTTGGTTAGCGACGACTTTCAGGCCAACAAGGAGCTTGTGGACAGAATCACCGATGTCTCGACCAAGAAGATGCGGAACAGGATAGCAGGCTATATTACAAGATATTACAAGTATATGAAAAGAAAACAGGCCCAGACATAGTGCTACATCATAGAGAACTTTGGAAAACTCCTTCTGGCTGAGAGCTCTTTACCCATTTTACAAAAAGGAAGTTCGTCAGAATTCTCTGTAATGTGTCGAGGACATCGCAGAGCGGAGATTTTCAGGGATATTCGGGACTCCCCGCATAGCAATGCGTATTTGTATCTTCCGCTGTCCCTCAAAAACTTCTTTAAACCCCCGGTACATCCATCACCGTGAAGTTCGCAGCCATAATGACCGGAGATTTCAGGCTTTACCATGGGCTCATCAGAGAGCTTAAAAGGGCTGGCATAAGGTACGTAACGCTCAAACCCGGGGAAACCGTGCCCCCTTATGTCGCTCTTGTGATAACTTCGGAAGAGGAATGCGCTTCCATTGATTTCGGGAGGAAGATATGCGTCTCCGACCCGGAGAAAGGTGCGGAGCAGGCTCTGGTGTATCTCAGTTCCACCGAGAGATGCTCGGAACTCGTTATCGGGGTTGACCCCGGAAAGAAGCCGGGAATCGCTGTCGTCTGCGACGGAAAGGTGGTGGAAACCGTTCAGGCCATGAGCCCCGAGGACTGCCTGAGAATAGTGAGGAGCACTCTCTCTTCACGGGAATACGGGCGGGCCGTGATAAGGGTCGGCCACGGCGACCTGACGAACAGAAACCGAACCATAGGAGCGCTC
>WALJ01000117.1 GCA_015522885.1 Thermoplasmata archaeon | reverse complement strand
TCATATATCTCTTCCGAGTTGTGGAATCCTATCTGGAAGATATCTATCGGCGATATCTCCTTTTTCCTTCTCTCGCCGGAGTATATCACATATCCCGCCCTTGTGAGCCCGAGATACATGCCTCCCGTCGGCTCGGCGATGCCGGAACTCCCGTCCACCGCGGCAATCCTTCCGCCTTCGAGAACGCCGAAATCCGAAAACTTGAGTTCCCCGAGCTCGATTCTCTCGGACCACAGCCACGCCTCACGGGGAGCGCTCTTCAATTGCTCGATGATTTTCGATATGCGCATGTCGATGTCCACGGCATGGGATATGAGGATTGAGTATTTAAGGGATTACAGAGGGAGAGTGAAAGTGTGAGATTACAGCCCTCGACCTTACTTTCTTTTATAGTCGCCGACCTAACTTTGTTAACTTATATTGCAGAGCATAGCCCCTTCCTTAGGTCGGCGACTGCTGGTCGGAGACTTCATTAGTTTAGAGGGTTATGTCCTTGGCTATACATCCGGCGCTTTGTATCGTTTTATATTTGCTCCGAGATTTCCGATATAGCCGATAAAAAGTTATTTATAGTATGAAAACTCTTGCATTATTGCCCATAAGGGTAAAAAAGAAAAAAGGAGACTATAGAAATGGACGAACCAGTAGACGTAAAAGTGAGCGACCTGACACCGAACCACAACAAGATAAACCTGAAGGTGAAGGTCGTAAGAATAGGCGAGACGAAAGAAATACCCTCGAGATACGGCCCACCGAAAAAGGTGACCGAGGCCGTGGTCGGGGACGATACGGGAGTTGTAACGATGTCACTATGGGAAGACCAGGTGAACGACATAAATGAGGGCGACACGCTCTCGGTTAACAACGGTTACGTCTCTCTCGTAAAAGGACACATGAGACTGAACGTCGGAAAGTACGGCTCAAAAGAGGTTCTTGACGAGGACATCGGAGATGTCAATGAAGGCCTCGACATGAGCGAGAAAGAGTACGAGTACAACGAATACCGGAAAAAAAGAGACTATGGCGGCGGTGGAAGAGGCGGATACAACAGAAACAGATATTAAAGGGTTTTAGTGCCCTAATAACACTTTTAATCACTTTTTCCATTTTGCCCAGACTACCAGAAATGTCGGGAGTATGAATACTGACAGCAGGAAACTGAACAGTATCGACATCGTGGCAATCTGTCCGAACTGTCTGAGCGGAGGCATTGAAGAGAGTATCAGAACGCCGAAGCCCCCCATCGTTGTTGCGGCAGCACCGAATATCGAACTTCCGGTGAATTCCACCGCAGTTCTGGCAGCCTCTTCCGGCGGCGATTTGTTCATCTCCTCGAGGAATCTGTGGCTCAGATGAATTGAGTACGTTATTCCCAGACCTATGGTCAGAGCGGTTATCGTCACGGTCATCATGTTGAAATCCATTCCTATCAGATACATGATGCCCATGGACCAGAGGAGAGCGATGACCACGGGAAGCGTTGTTATCGCCCCCAGAAGAAGGGATTTTCTCAGGTAATAGAAGACAACGCTCAGTATTATCACCGATATTATCAGTGTGATTATCAGTGAGTTCCACTGGCTGTTCTGGAGGTTTGTGGTTATGGTATATGTCAGGAGTGAGCCGCCTGTGATTGTCACCCCGAATCCGCTGTCTTTCAGAGGCTTTATGTCCTCTTTCAGGTCCGAATAAAGCACCGCATGCTGGGAATTCGACTGCGATGTGCTCTTCACCC
The DNA here is from genome assembly GCA_015522885.1 of Thermoplasmata archaeon. Taxonomy (GTDB): domain Archaea; phylum Thermoplasmatota; class Thermoplasmata; order WALJ01; family WALJ01; genus WALJ01. Next base: position 1,123 of record WALJ01000117.1, on the reverse strand, counting down.
TCATTATCGTACTTCTATATTCGCCGTTATCATCCCTGTAAAGGATGTATCTCGTCCTTTCATCATGTTCATAGAGCCAGTCATAAACCTGAACGATGTTGGAATCGGGAAGCCCGTTACCATTCGTATCAAAAGAGCTTATCATGGCGCTGAAAGTGGCGTTGCTCTTCGCGACATCTTTTATCAGGATGCTTATGTCCCCGTCATCGCTTTCCGAGGAAGACACGTATCTGTCATTTTCCATATTGTTCCGGGTGGCCTCTATTGCCGTAAGAACATCGGGGGATGTGACGTCTCCCTTCACGAGTATGTAGCTTTCTTCCATGCCCGAGCTGTTGAAATTATTCATGACATAGGTCATTGTTTCCGCCATCGGTGAGTTCCGGGGCATGAAATCGGTTTCACTGAAGTCCGTACCCAGATTCACAGCCCCGTAAATCGATGCGAGGGAGAGTACGGCGACAACACCGATGACCTTGTAAGGATGGTGCTCGGCCCCTATCGCTCCCAATGCAAGTATTTTATTAAGAATCACGACCCCGCTTTCGGTGGTCCTTCCCCTGTCTTTTACCACTTTTTTGCCCTTCCTTTGCTTTCTTTCATCGAGAAGCGCTTTGGCTCCGGGAACAAAGGTCAGGTTTATGATGAAAGCCGAAAATATGCCGAACGCATTCATGATGCCGAAGTCCCTGAGCGGCGGAATAGGCGAGGATATGTTGGAAAGGAAAGAGACCATGGTGGTTACCGTGGCCAGTATCAGCGCCATTCCGAGGTGCGTTTCCATGGATGTAATGGCCTTCTTAACGTCTTTCCCCGCTCTTATCTCCTCTCTGTACCTCATCACCGTGTGTATGGCATAGTCTATTCCAAGGCCGACTATGAGTACCGCCACGGTGGTACTTATCTGATTGAAGACCATCCCGGTCATCACCCCGAAACCGTATGTCCATATTATCGCCATGAACAGGCCGAAGAGTCCGAGAAGTGTATCCACTATTGAACGGAAGACTATCAGAAGTATGATTATGACAAGAGCGAACGCCGCCGGAAGCAAGACCTGGGAGGTTTCGTTCATGCTGCCCTGCATATCTTCATTAAGAAGTCTCATGCTCATTACCATGTA
>WALJ01000116.1 GCA_015522885.1 Thermoplasmata archaeon | reverse complement strand
TCATCGTAATCCATTATTCCGGCTTTGGCACCCATCTCAGCCGCAAGGTTCGTGAGGACCATTCTCGATGCGATGCTCATATTCCTTATCGTCTCTCCCCTGAACTCCACGGACATGTAATTCGCACCGTCTGCCCTGATATCTCCGATTACGTGGAGCGCGAGGTCCTTTGCATGGACCCCTTTCGGCATCGCTCCGTTCACGATTATCTCGAAGCTCTCCGGTACTCTGAGCCAGAGATGTCCGGTAGCCCATATTGCAGCAACTTCGCTCCTTCCTATTCCTGTGGCGAATGCATTGAAAGCTCCGGCCGTGGGTGTGTGCGAATCAGAACCGAGTATGAGAGAGCCGGGTAAATCGTGTCCCCTCTCGGCCATCACCTGATGGCATATTCCGGCGTTGAGGCCGTGAAAGTACTTTATCCCCTGCTTTTCCACGAACTCTCTTATTTCCAGATGGTTCTGAGCGTATTCCGGCGTGGAGGGAGGAACCACATGGTCAAGGATTATCACTATCTTCTCGGGGTTCCAGACCTTCTCCACACCTATCTTTTTGAATGTCTTTGATATCGCCGCCGCATTGTCATGGCTCATCACCCAATCCGGCTCCGGCGTAAGTATCTGGCCGACCTCCACCTCTCCGAGCCCTGAAGCTCGGGCAAGTATCTTCTGAGCTATTGTGTGGGACATGGAGGGAAATCAGGTTTCGTATTTAGGGATTTTCTGTATATGCACTTCCTGTGCAGCCCGAAAAGATTTTTCACATGTTCGGAGTCCGTTCGGGCGATGAAGAACCCAACTGCAGCAAGCTGCAGGGTATAGGAATTATAGTCAGAGCCATAACTTTCCAAACGGTGCGGAGGATTCGAAGGGATGTTCTTTTCAAAGTCGGTTCCACGGATTAATGCCTCGAAAAAACGGAAGAAAATGGGATTATTAACTGGGGCCTGAAAGATGTTGGGAGGGTGCTCTCCGCCTGAGGTATAACACTTTCACCCACCTCCCTGAGACTTATTAATACGGGTGCTCTTTTCCACCCCGTGAAATTTCCTTACGAGCCGAGACGGGGCCAGAAAGATTTCATGGACTCGATAAGCGGAGCGCTCTCCGAGGGCAGGCACCTGATAGCGGAGGCCGGCACGGGCACGGGAAAGACGGTGAGCGCTCTCTTTCCAGCACTTGAATACGCCGTAAACAACGGCAAGAAGGTCCTTTATCTCACGAGGACCAACTCCCAGCAGGATCAGGTGATGGCGGAGCTCAGAGCCATAAAGAGCGCCAACCGCTCCGCAATATACGGCATTCCACTTCAGGGAAGGGCAAATCTCTGCCCGCTTGCAAGGAGCGACGAAGAGCTGAGAAAAGGGACATCCGAGGAACTGGCCAAGCTCTGCTCCGAAAGGAAGCGGCGGGTTCTGAACGGTGATGAGAAAGCCTGCCCTTATTACTCGGCAAAGCTCGAATACGACACCGAAAACCTGAGGAACTGGGTTGTGGAAAGGAGCCCGACATCGGGAGAGTTCCTGAAGTTCTGCCTTGAAGAGAGGATATGTCCTTACGAGGCTGCAAAAGAGCTCATAAGCGGTTCCGTTCTCGTCTCGGCACCGTACATCTACTTCTTCAACCCGGGAATAAGGAGGGCTCTGCTCTCGTGGATGGGGGTCTCGATAAAGGACCTGATAGTGATAGTTGACGAGGCGCACAATCTCCCCGACTTCGCAAGGGACCTCGTCTCCGCAGAACTCAGCATAAGGAGCCTTGCAAATGCGGAGGGGGAGATGAAAGGATTCGGCAACCCCGAGGTTCTGGAAGGCGTGAGCGTCGGAGATGTCGCAGATGCCGTAAGAGATGCGATAACAGGGATTGCGGAGGAGTGCCTGCCGAAGGAGGCCGAGGATTCCTTCATACCCGAGAAAGAGCTGGAAAGCAGGCTGATGTCCGAACTTAGGGCCAATTCCAGAAAGCTGGACCTCATGGCTGCAAATCTGATGAACTTCGGCGACATGATAAGGGAGAAAAAGAAAGAGCAGGGAAAACTGCCGCGCTCCTACATCTACAAGCTCGGAGACTTCCTTTCCTTCTGGATGCACCTTGAGGCCAACGAATACATAAAGCTCGTGAGGGGTGGGGACAACCCGAGACTGGAAGCGTACTGCATGGACGCAAGCCTTGCCACCGAGGTTCTGGACCTCGTGCACTCGAGCATACACATGTCAGGCACGCTGGAGCCCATGGACGAGTACAGGGACAGCATAGGGCTTTCCTTCGACACGCATATCGTAACCGTGCCCTCTCCGTTTCCGGAAGAGAACCTGCGCATTCTTTACAGCCCTGCGGCCACCACGAGGTACGAGGAACTGAAAAGGAATGCCGCAAACATCTCCGTTCTCGAGGATCTCGCCTTCGAAGTGAGTTCCGTTGAAAAAAGGAATGCCGCCGTGTTCTTCCCGAGCTTCTCGATGATGGACAGATTTCTCTCCGACGGCTGGCACCTGCGCCTGAGCTCGGAAAAGAGGGTTTTCGTGGAAAAAAGAGGGGAAAGCACGGGAGATATGATGGCGAAGGTGGAGCGCTTCAAATCCGAGAAAGGTGCCGTGATAATGGCTGTTATGGGCGGCAGAATAAGCGAGGGCATAGATTTTCCCTCCTCTGCACTCGAGATCGAAGTGATTGTGGGGCTGCCGTATCCGAAACCGACTGCAAAACAGAGAGCTATGGAGCGCTACTATGACATGAAGTTCGGGAAGGGCTGGGAGTACACCGTGAGAGCTCCTGCGATAAGAAAGCTGCTGCAAGCCATAGGGCGGCTCATAAGAACGGAGGAAGACAGAGGCACGGCTGTTATCCTCGACAGAAGGGCCGTGCAGCTCGCAGACAGAATAAGGATGCTAAAGAGCGAGGATCCGGGAAAGGATGTACGCTCCTTCTTCGAACGCTAGGTCTCCATACTCTCTTTCACCGTCTCCCATGCCTTCTTTATTATTTTCGAGGTTCTGCCGTCCGGCCTGTACTGGGTTATCGACAGCCCGTTCACCATCGCCTTCGTCACATCGGGGTCATAGTCTATCGTACCGACCAGCGGCACGAATTCTTTCTTGCAGTAATCCTCTATCCTCTCAGCCATCTCTCTGTTCAGGTCGTACCTGTTTATCAGAACGAAAGGCTCGGTTCCGAAGTGTCTGGCCACCTTGAGAACCCTCTCCATATCGTGTATTCCCGACATTGTGGGCTCCGTGACTATGAGAACCGCGTCGACGCCTGTTATAGCGGATGTCACGGGACAGCCTATGCCCGGAGGCCCGTCTATCACGATGTACGGATAGCCCTCTTTCTCCGCTATTATTCTGGCTTTGTTCCTGACAACAGTTACCAGCTTCCCCGAGTTCTCCTCGCCTATGTCCAGCTTTGCGTGCACCATCGGCCCGTAATCCGTCTCTGACACATACCAGTGACCTGAAAGGTTCTCCTTCATCTCTATGGCCTTTGTCGGGCACACATAGGCGCAGAAACCGCATCCGTCGCATTTGAACGGGTCTATGTCGAACTTTTCGTCCACGGCATCGAACCTGCAGACCTGCCTGCAAAGACCGCAGTCTATGCACTTGGAATCGTCCTTTATCGCCCTTACACCGCCGTAGAAATCCCCGCTCTCCTTCACTTCGGGGTGAAGTATGAGGTGCATGTCCGGTGCGTCCACATCGCAGTCCGCTATCACCTTCCTCTCCTCCAGCGTGGCGATGGCGGAGCTTATGCTGGTCTTTCCTGTTCCTCCTTTTCCGCTTATCACGGTTATCTGGCGCATGCTATCTCGAATTTCGGAAGAGATAAGAAGGTTTTGCCGAATCCCGCGGACATCGCATTATTATCCGCCTGCAGACTGCAACTGCGACCATGTCTGCAGATTCTTACGGAAGGCTGAGCCTAAGTTCGCCCAAAACAGGGAAACTTTTATCAATGAAAGCCTTTTTCATACCGTGCCACCTCAAGGCAATGTTTCAAAGGAACTGCTCGAAGAACAGACGAAACTGCTGAAGACGCACCTTCAGAGAGGAGAGTATGCCAATGCCCTGGAGGTTGCCGAGGAGCTCCTGGAAATAGAGGAAAAGGAGGCATACTGGATAACCGTAGGCTACATATTCACCCAGATGAGGGAATATGAGCGCTCCCTTGTTGCATACCGGAACGTTCTGAGGATGAACCCCGATAATGACAGGGTCTGGTTCAACATAGGCTATTCCTTTCTGGTTCTCGGAGATGTCAAACAGGCATTGAAAGCATTCGGAAAGGCCATAGCCCTTGCTCCGGACGAAAATTACAGAAAAAAGGCGGAAAAAGGAAAGGAGATATGCATTAAGATGATGCACTCTTAGTTCCAGTCTTCCCTGTCTATTCTCAGCACCTCACCTATTTTTCTCTCGTAAAGCACCCCCTGCCTTATCAACCTGTCTATCTCGCTTTCCAGCAGACTTTCCTTTATGCCTCTCTCTTTTGCCGCCTCTCGCAGGTCCTTCCAGTATACATCATCACCTTTTGCCACGGCTTCCAGAATCTCTCTTACCTCCATTTCCGCATCCTCTCCCGTCTCGTCCTCTTTTTCGGATAACACATATCTGAGAGCCTCGGAAATCGTGCTCCAGTACCTGTTTATGTTCACATCCCCGTAGTGCTCGACAGCTTTGGCCGCTCCTATGGCCAGTCTTTTCGGTATGCCCAGAGATATCAGGGTTTCCGGAGACGGCTGTTCAAGAGCGAGAGCCTCCTTTACGGCCTCTATACGCTCTTTTGTAAATTCCACAGTGTCCACTATCCACCTGTTCCTCATGCTTTCGTCCACTGTTTTGACCAGTTCCGGCCTTATGTATCTCCTCAGAACACCGGGTTCCGGCTCATACACATGCACTTTTCCGACGACCGCCACGAAATTCGGAACATCTGTCCTGAGCAAAGAAAATCCCGCTTCTTGGTTATACTGACCGGTATTCAGGTAGAAATGCCCTGTAGGGTCGGCCATCACCGCTTTTACTATCGGCTCTTCATCGCTTCCGTAATTCATCACTTCCACAAGTGTTCCGACCACGAAGAGCCGGTTCATTCTTGCTCCCAGCGGACTTATCACATAGGTAGGGCTCTTTTCCTCTTCCGAGGTCTCCACCAGTGTGGATGCTGCATATTCCTCTGCGAATATCCGCCATGCAAGCTCTCTTTTCATCATTTAAACACCCCACTCCTCAATCAAATGTCTGGCACGCTCCGCGGGGTCGTCCTTCACCATCTCTATGTCCGTGGCTATCAGAGTGTGGCCGTTATCGTCCGAGACAAGATTTCCCCTTATTCTTACGGGCATGGCCTCAAGTACGGACTCTATTTGCTTTCCTATTATGCCCTTGTCCATCTTCGCCCTCACCTCTTTCAGGCATTTTTTGATGTCCTTGTCAAGAACTTTCTCGGTCAGAGCCTTTCCTATGATTGTATTTATCGCGCCGGTCCCGTCGTCTATCACGGCTTTTATCCGCAGGTCGGGAACTCCTTCCACTTCGCCGTGCACCTGACACACACCGTCCTGGAGTACTCTTCTGCAGTTAGGGCACCTGAATATCAGGCCGCTGCCGTTTCTTATCTGTATAGCGGTGCCTTCGAATATGACATCGGTCATTCCGGTTTTATTTTCGGCATCCTCTATTTTCATCGTCTTCCCGGCATCCAGTTCTTCCATGGTAGGGAAATCTTCCTCTATTTTTTCGATAGTCATTCCCTCATCGAGATTTATCTGAGGAACTCCTTTCCACGAGCGGACATAGGCTCCGTCGGCGCTTATTATATCTCCGGTTTTCAGTCCGAAATCCTTCCATGCGGTGAACTGCACTTTTGCGCTCTCATCCGCCATTATTCCCGAGTAGATGGTCTTGCTCTCCCCTCGGACAGTGATTTCCCGCTCTTCGATGCTGAGTATCCTCGCTTTTATCGATACCCTGTCCCTTTCCGATATGTCTGCGAGATTCGCCTCTCTGGAGGCTCTCTGCGAGAATTTTACATCGAAATCTTCCTCTGTTTTCCCGATTCGCGTCTTCTTGGTTATCCTGAGCTGAGGGTTTCCGTTCCACTCCCTGACAAAGGCTGACTCAATCTCGACGCTGTCTCCCTTGGAAAGATTCGAAAGGTCCGTGTTCCATGCACCGAACGGTATGGTTCCCGTATCGTCTCCGATTATGCCGTAATATCTCTTTCGCTCTTCGCCGTCGACCGTGGATACGGCGGAGTTTATGCTCACAATCTTTCCGCTGACGGTTACGGATATCGGTTCTATCCCTATCTCGCCTATCTTCTTTCTTGCAGCGTCCCTGGGCATTATGCCGTGCTTTCTGAGTATTCTGAGCTCTGCTTCGTCAGGGCTTATGTCGAAATCCAGATACTTCTGGAAATCCTTTTTCAGTGCTTCTTCGTCCGTCTCTATTCCTTCTTTTTCCAGCGCTCTTCTTATTTTTTCTATGCGGAGCGCAAGTTCTTCTTTTTCCATTTTGTTTCCTCCTTTTTAGTTCTCGAGGTCTTTGCCGGCATGGAAGTGCCGGTTCTTCGCCTCATATCCGGGTAAGAAGTGATAGCATATATAGGTTTAGAGGGGGTGAGTGAAAGTGCTGTCCGATAAGGGCTTTGACATGAGCTATATGTGACGGATGTGGGCGTACAAACATAAGATACTGGGATTGACCGAAAGTATTAAATAGTGTCATACATTTAGCGGACAATTGTCTGACATTAGTCCGACAGGAACGGGATGCAAAAATGAGCACCGAAGCAATAACGCCTGAAAATCTGGGCTTTGAACTTCACGACGAAGCGGTCGTGGAGTGGATGAAAACGCACACGATGAAAGATATGAAAGACCTGGTATTCGAACTCTACGCCATGGGAGAAGATGTATCCGAGCTTGTAGCGATAGTTAACGAGCTCGAAGAGATGGAAATGGAGATATCGGGAGAGACGATGTACCAGGAGGAGTACGCAACGATGAGTGCGGAGTTCGCCCTAGCATAAACCCCTTAATTTTTCTTAAATTTTAAATATCGAAAGAATCATTGACGCCCATGAGCCGGAAAGGAATCTATGAGATACCGAAGCCCGAAGATGTTCTGAGAATTTCCATCGAGATACTGGAGGAGTATGGGATAGTCAGTTCACTTAAAATGCTGACAAAACTCGTTAATATGCGGGCCAGGACGGAAAACAGCAGGTGGAGGATAGGCCCTCAGCGGCTCAGAAAGATCGTCGCCGTGTCGAAAAAGGTTGAGATAGATGTCATCACAAAGGAGACGGGCGAGAGGCTGGAAGGCGATGTTAAGTGCATGGTCTGCGGAGAAGCGATGCGGCCGGAAATGAACCGGACACTGGACGGAGACGTCGTCGTTCTCGGTTATGTCTGCGGGAACTGCGGGTACAGGACAGGTATGGAAAAGAAAGCTCCTCTGAGATACACTTTCAGGCTCAGGTGAGGTTTTTTTCGAGATGCGCGGCGCAGTCCAAAGCTTTAAAAGCCATGAGCGATACCATCCCGTTTTATGTCGGATAAAAGTCGATGGTATGACAAGGCCGGAGCCAAGCATGCGCTCACCGTAGAAGGAGACTGCTCCAAGCTCCCGTTCAACCATGCCCTTGAGATGGAATACTTCCTCGTCACCAACAGGGGAAAGAAGCTGGGGCACGGCGCGGTGGAAAAGATATACGGAAAGATGACCGATGCCGAGCTTGCTATTAAACTTCAGAGAAGAATGCCTCCGGAGTACAGGAAAAAGGTTCTGAGAATATACTGGGAACAGTCAAAGGGGTCGACATACGATGCCCTGAAGGTGGACTATGATGTCAGGGGAAAGAAGGTGACGAATGAACTGCTTTCCATAGATAGAAACGTAGTGGAATGGCCTGTTCTGGAAATTGCCACCCCTCCCGCCGATTCCTTCTATGAACTTGCGTGGTGGACCTCGGCTCTGATAAGCCTGATAGTGGACAGGTTGGAAGAGATAAATCTCAAGGTCTATGCAATGGCAGCGGGCTCGAACCCGTACGAGGACCTTCAGGAGGCCATGAGAGGAGAGTCTTTCCCGACCTGCGGAGACCACCACCACATCGGGATACTCATGGATGAGAATTCGAAGGAACAGAAGGCGATACTCTCCAATTTCTATCATCTTATGAGGCTCTTCATGCCTCAGACCCTGATGCTCTCCGCAAATTCCCCTTTCATAGACGGCAAGATCACCGGAAGGATAAGGTACGGGGATTACGACGCTCCTTTCCCGGGAAGCGTGAGAAGCCTGAGGATAATGCACAACAAGAAGCACCTGTGCAACTTTTCTTCGAGAGAATATATGCCTTATCTTCAAAAAGGCTGGGAGAATCCAGACGAGTTCATAAAGGAGTTCAAAAAGCAGAACAATTCATACAGGACGAACACACACTTTCTCGATATGGATCCTTGGTCTCCGTCCAACCATACCACCGAAATTCGGATATCCGACTCGCAGCCCAGTGTCGCCCGTAGAATCGGTATTGCGATGATAATACAGGCGATAGCCCTGAAAGCGAAGCACATGGCGGAGAACAGAGAGCGGCTTGACCCTGCATTGAAAAAAGCCATGAGGACGAAGAGCGCTGACCTCTTTGCGATGAAGAAGGTGGCCGTGCAGGGCGGAAACTGGTTCAAACCGAAAAGGATTTCCCTATTGTCCAGAAAGTCGGTTAAACTGAAGCGCTCCAGGTTTGCGGACCCGATATTCTCGGATGCGGTACTGGAGATGCTGAACTTTCTGAGCCCCGAGTTCAGGGAGATGAAGGTGATATACTCCCTCTTCCTCAATCCGATAAGGGAGTCCGTCTATGCCTGCGAAGGTAACGGTTCCTCTCTTGCCCAGTACTGGATGATGGAATACGCAAGAAACGGGGGAAATATGGAGACGGTCATCAAAAAGATGCTCATTGCCACCAGAAACGGAAGGAACATGTGGTATGACCCGATGGTGAGAAACCCGATAAACTGCAGAGAAGCGCTCGGAGGCAGTAAAAGTGCTGCTGGTAAAAGATGAGTACGAACAGACCCGAAACTTCATAATGGTCGATGCCCACACACATATAAAGGTGGAGGGGCTGAAAGGCCTGTTACCTTCCGAATTCGTGAGCAGGTATCACCGGAGCATAAAAGAGATTGTAAAGGATATGAAGGAAAATCCAAAAGAGTTCAGGTACTCCTTCCCATGGAAGCTCGAGAAAAAAATCCCTGATTTCTATGATTTCTGCCAGAGGGACCTTTATACCCTCGTGCACTCCGAGGACATAAGCAAGCACATAACCAGATATCTCGGCTTCGATTTCTTCATAACCTTTCCGTCCGATATTCCGGACCCGCTTCCGAGAGATTACAGAAGGATCAACGAATCCGTCAGACAGCTGTTGACAGAGAAATCCCCGAAGAGAAAACCGCACAACAACCTCAGATTTTTCGGCTTCGGAAGGGTGGACCCGAACCACAGCGATGCACTCGATACCGTGGACAGCGGTGCCCAGATGGGGCTGAAAGGCTTTAAAATGCATCCGAAATCCGAGAGCTTCAAGATTAACAGCAAGAACGTGAGAAATGTTCTGAAAAGGCTTGCGGAACACGACATACCCGCTATTTTCCACACCCAGGACGATATGGGAGAGAAACTGCACAAAGCAGTGGCAAAAACCGTGGAAGAGCTCGTAAAGGAGGAGAAACTCAACCTGATACCCAGACTCAAGGTCATAATCGGACATGCTCCGTGGAACGGCTCGGACAACCCGAAGCTCTTCGAGGCCCTGAGCCACCCCAACATATTCGGAGAGCTGTCCACCCTGAAACCCGACAGCTATGACACTTTCTTTTCCAATGCCCGGAAGATAGAATATGAGGCGATGTTCGAAGCACCGGGTCTGGAAAGCCTCACGAGAAAAGAGGTCGAAGAGCTGTATTTCCTCTCCTTCGCCTATTCGAAGCGTAATTACTGGTCATCTAAGATAGCCTTCGGAACCGACAATCCCTACCCGCCTGCCTACGGGATGCAGCCTCTTTTGAGATATCTGCTGAGCTGGGACTTCCCCGGCAATCCGTCGGACCTTGCCAACATATTCGGGATGAGCGCTCTCCGGCTGATGCCCCACGGTGCTTTTACGAGCAGACACATCGGTGGAAAGGTATCGGGAGCGGTGGAGTTCCACGAGATAGGAATGGAGGAGATAGAGGCCAGAAGCACCAGAATACTCGGCATAGACCTCATAGTGGAGAGCTTCCCTATGGCAAGGGTCAACGGGATAGTGATAACATATCTGGTGAACGGAAAGAAGGAGTCAGTGTTTCTCAATGCTCTTTTTGACGACCGCGAGGGGAAAAATCTCATAAGAGGGAACCTCTTCGATTTCAACAGGTCCAAACTGTACCCGAACGGAGAGGGGGTACTCGAAGAAGTGGAAAAGAACATCAGCTAATCCTCTATTATGGCATCCAGAGCCGCTATCGTTGCGAATCCCGCGAGTATGCCTGTTATAAGCCTCGTGATGTTCGTGCTTTCGTAGGAACTTATCATCTGTATCCCACCGTCCAGAGCTAACGGGACTATGAGCGCGATTATCACCCAGAAAGGCATCTTTATCCTGAAAAACACGAATATTAAAGCGAATACCGAGATGGAAAGGAAGATTCCCGTGCATCTGGAGCAGACAGGCATCTGATTTCCGTTGAGGAAATACGAGCGGGATGCGTGCTGATGGCATTCCCAGTCACCGAATGTGTATACTGCCTTTGAGATGGGGTTCTGCATGCGGGAGATGTTCTGGGAGTGCTCGAATTCCCCGACTATCCCGTTTTCTCCGAAATTTACCGTGCCGGGTGGTTCCAGAAGCGGAGCGATAACGAGAAGAAGGCCGAACACGAAGAGCAGGGTACTTATGACGGCTCTTGGTCCGGATATTTCCCTCCTTTCTATTCGGATGATATCTTTCAGCTCCATCACAGCACCCTTGTTATGAGATTCTCCTCGAGTCTCATCTCTTCTACAAAAGCTACGGCGTCGTTTATCTCTCCGACCTCCTCGAGATTCGTGTGGGTGTCCGTGCCTATGGATACCTGAACTTCCGTGCCTGAGAGTCTGCCGAAGAAATCCACTGCGAAGCGATAATAGGGCCTGCCGAACTTCGAGTTCCTCGGCGAAGAGGAGAGCTCCACGAATATCCTGCTGTCCTCCAGAACGTTGAGGAGAGCGTCGTAGTCTATCTCCCTGAAATTTCTGCTTATGTCGTTGTGCGCCAGCCCGCAGGGTACTTCTATCTTCTTCACGATGTCGAAGAGCTCCCAGAGGTGCATCCCTTCCCAGAGGTCATCGTTCACATACTCGAAGAGCACATAGTCCAGAGAATTCAGGAGGTCGTATCTGACGGAGTCGAAGTTCGTTCTATCTCTGGAGCTGTCGACCTCAACTCCGGCAAGCACCCTTATGTCTCTGGAGTACTGATTTTTCAGCTCGCCTACGGCCTCTATGTATCTCTCCAGTGCATAGTTGTCCATGGAGCGCACCTTTCTGGTGAGGTAGTGGTCCGTTATACCCACATAGTTCAGACCGTAGGCTATTGCCTTTCTTACTATGGCCTCGGGTGCGAATATCCCGTCCGAGAATGTGCTGTGGTTGTGGAGGTTCATTCTGAGGAAATCCTCGTAATCCGACCTCTGAGCGGCCCTGTTTTCTTCCGATGAATAGGGGATCATGCGCTCCATGTCCCTGCATATGTCTTTCGGTTATAAGTTTAAGGGATAGAGGGCTTGGCACGGAAAAAGAGAGCGAGAGCGTAATAAAAATTATTGCACCGAATTCCGGTAAAAAATTTAATAGGCGGGTGTTTTGCACGAGCATGCAAGAGACCCTGGGCACTCTGGTGCTTCTGCTCTCCTTCGCTGTCATAATAGTCTCGATAAAGTTCAGGCTGCACCTCTCGATTGCAATTTTTCTCGGCGCTGTCGTGCTCTACGGGGCCTACGGTTTCGGTATTTTCGACTCGTCCCTCGGAATTTTCAATTCACTGAAAGCATGGGATTCCCTGAGGCTTCTGGCGCTGATATTCCTCGTGATATTCATGAGCAGGCTGATGAAAGTAGCGGGTACGCTCACGAAGATATCTGACTCTCTGAAAAGGGCTTTTTCGGATGCAAGGGTCTCCTACGGGGCCATTCCGGCGATAATCGGCCTTCTCCCGATGCCTGCGGGAGCACTGATATCCGCACAGATGGTCAACAAGGCGGCGGATGAACTGGAGAGGAGCGCCGAGGAAAGGACCTTTGTGAACTACTGGTTCAGGCATGTATGGGAGTTCTCATGGCCGTTCTATCAGGGTGTGATACTCACCGCCGCCACTCTGGCAATAACCGTGAGAGATGTTGTTTTTCTTCTCTTTCCGATAACGGTCATTTCCATTCTTGTCGGCTATTACTTCGGAATAAGGCCCGTGAAAAGGCAGGGTGACGGCGAAAAGGACATGAACGGGCTTAAGGAGTTCGTATGGGTCCTGTGGCCTGTCTGGTTCGTCATAGCGGTCTCCATAGGTGCCGGCATGGACCTTGTTTATGCGCTCGTCATAACGGACCTGCTGATGCTCGTCGCGTATCGCCTTGATGCGAAAAAACTGAAGGAAGCGCTGCGCGAATCCCTTAACCCGAACATATTCCTGATAATAATTGCAATAGTCATCTTCAAGGGTTCTCTGGAACTCACCGGCGCGGTCTCCGCTCTGCCCGCATTCATGAGTATGTACGGCATCCCCGCAATAGCTGTTGTGGTGGTTCTTCCGATGTTCGTGGGAATAATCTCGGGCCTGACTGTGGCGTTCGTCGGCATAAGCTTTCCGATACTGCTTCCTATGCTGGCTCCCGGAGGGTTTGTTTCACCGGCAATGCTCGCTCTCGCATACCTCTCGGGCTTTATCGGGGTTCTCCTGTCTCCCCTGCATCTGTGTCTTATATTCTCTGCGGATTACTTCAAAGCCGAACTTCCGAAGGTTTACAGGAGGCTGTATCTGCCGTTGCTGGCGCTCTTCGTGCTGGGTGCGGGATACTCGATGATGCTTTACCTGTTTTGAGGGTACGGAGGAAAGATTTCGATATTTTGGAGATTGTTCCGGCACGCCGGGATGATGTATGGAGGTTTTATTATCCGTATATAGTCAGAGACATAAGCTTCTAAACTAATGAAGTCTCCGACTGGTAGTCACGAAGGAGAATTATGGAAGAATTCTCCTGAGCTAGCCTTCTAAAAGAAGGCGAAGCGACCGGAGGAAAGATGTCTATCAAAGATATAAG
>WALJ01000115.1 GCA_015522885.1 Thermoplasmata archaeon | reverse complement strand
TACCAGACATGCGGAGAATATGTATAGCTGGAAAGGAACCAGATTATCACAACTCCGAGGAATATTATTGTTCCGGCTTTCTTCAGGAACATGCTGCCCTTTTCCCACATGTGTATCGCACTGCTTTTGAGTGTCGGCATCCTGTACGGAGGCATTTCCATTATAAGCGGAGAGGGTTTTCCCTTGAAAAAGAGCTTTCTCAGAAGAAGGGCCATGAGAACTGCCAGCACTATCCCCATGAGATACATGGAGAATATCACCGAGCCTTCCATTCCGAGAAAAAACGCTCCCGCAAACAGTATGTAAACCGGTAAACGCGCGGAACAGGACATAAGAGGATTAACAAGGATGGTTATCAGCCTGTCCCTCCTATCCTCTATGGTTCTCGTGGCCATTATCGCAGGAACATTGCAGCCGAAACCGAGGAGCATGGGAACAAACGATTTCCCAGAGAGCCCTATCCTGTACATCGCTTTATCCATGACAAATGCTGCCCTTGACAGGTATCCAGAATCCTCCATGAGCGAAAGCACGAAGAATAAGAAGAATATGTTCGGCAGGAATATGAGGACGCTTCCAAGCCCGTCGATTATTCCTTTCGCTACAAGTGACTGGAGAGCAGGGTCAGCGATTCCCGCACTGGCAATATCTCCGAGCCATCCGAAGAAGAGGTCTATCGCATCCATGAACGGCGCCGCAACGGAGAATGTGAACTGGAAAGCGGCCCACATCATTGCGAGAAATATGGGAATCCCGAAGATTTTGTGGGTGAGGACCTTGTCAAGCATATCAGAGAATGTCCAGACCTTCTTCCCCTTTACGAGAACGACTCCGAGGACATCATCGAGGAATTCGTACCTTTTATCCGCAAAATATGTCTCAAGGTCATCCCGCAGCTTTTTTTCGAGATTCGCTCTCATATCCTCCGCTCTTTTGATTATATGTTTACAACCACCGTCCTTTACCTTTTTGATGACCTCTTTATCGTTTTCTAAGAGCTTTACCGCTACCCATCTTCTTCTGTATTTCTTAAGCTTAGGGCATTTCTCGATATCTTCTTCAAGCGAGACTACGGCCTTTTCCACCTCTTTTCCGTAGCCTATCGTCATGTGCCTGTGCTCCCTATGTCTGGTTATCTCTTCATAAATTGCATCTTTTAAGTCTCCGAGCCCTTTCCCTTTGACAGCTACCGTCGGAACGACAGGTGCTTTCAGGATTTCGGAGAGCCTTTCAATATCTATTTTAATTCCCTTTGCTTCGGCCTCGTCCATCATGTTCAGCGCTATCACCACATTGGCACCTGCCTCCAGGAGCTGGGCAGTGAGGTAGAGATTCCTCTCTATGTTGGACGCATCCACGATATTGACGACCGCATCCGGCCTTTCCTCCACAATATAGTCTCTGGCAACCTTTTCGTCTATCGAATACGGGCTCAGGCTGTATGTTCCGGGGAGGTCTATGACCTCTATCTCCATGCCTCTATGAGTATATTTCCCGGACTTTCTTTCCACTGTAACGCCGGGCCAGTTCCCTACATGCTGTCTTGAGCCTGTGAGTTCGTTGAATATCACGGTTTTTCCGACATTCGGATTCCCGGCAAGAGCTATCTTTGCCATTCAAATCCTCCTGAAATACCCGTGGTACTCGCCATCTGTTTTATCTACCCTTACGACTTCTATACCTCCAATCTTCTTTGCCATCTTCTCCGCGAGCTGAGGCATTCTCGGGTCATCGCTTATCACTTCTATTATCTTACCGCGCTCCACTGTTTTTGCGACCTTTTTGACCTTCATAATCCTTCGTATGACTCCAATGCCTCTCACATCCACTATCGCATCTCCTTTCATTTCATAACCTCCACGATTATAAGTTCCGCTTCTTCCTTTCTTAAAGAAAGATTGTAGCCCTTGAGTTCTATTTCTACAGGGTCTCCGAGGGGCGCGACCCTGATAACTTTGATAGTCTCTCCGCGAACCAGCCCCATCTCTCTGTATCTCCTTCCGGCAGGGCCTTTGATGCCCATATGGACAATTCTTGCTTTTTTTCCGGGTTCCACATCTGCTAAGCGTGTCATTTCATCACCTTTAGGTTAGTCTTATTGAGTTAGATTTGCCTAAAAATAGGCGGGTATTTAAAACTTTCCCGCACATTCCGCCACCTCACCTTCTTCTCATGAACAGAGGAGCCGAGGCTATCAATCCGAAGAATATCAGAACAACGACGATTGCAATAATCGGAGTCTCCGTCGATTCTTCCACGGGTTCGATCCCTTCGAATATCTCATAGTCCTGTGCCGTCATGAAGAAATCCCTCTGCTGTTCCCATTCCGTCTTGAACCTGTCTATCTCTTCCTGTGTCGCATTCTCAGGCACTCCGAACTTCACCTTCTTTCTCAGTTCGAAGAAATCGGCCGGAAAGGCATCCGTTCTGACCTTCAGGGTCATCGATTCGTTTGTCGATATCCGGGTGAATGTGAAATTGAAGCTGGAAGGACTCGAGTTCATGCTGAGTTTCATGAGATTTTTTGCACTCAGATTCGTTACCTCACTTCCGTCGGGAAGCAGGACATGAAGTATTCCCGGATTCGTGGAGTTCTTTATTCCCAGCAGAAACTGAAATCCCTGAACGGAGGAAGGGGTCAGAAGATGCGTCTTTACCATGATGTCGCTCCTTTC
>WALJ01000114.1 GCA_015522885.1 Thermoplasmata archaeon | reverse complement strand
TTTTCGGACAAGGGAAAAGGAGGCGGCGGACTATGTACGGGGGAAGAACCCCTCCGGGTTTAAGGTGTTTCCAGACGGCTCTCTTTAAGGTTTACCGCTCTTGTCAGCCAAAGAGTAAAATGAATTCGGGATATACCGCAACACGGCAATTTTCGGAAAACCCTTATATGCCCTGTGCTCTCCACACCACATGCTCGATTTCGAGACCACCGCAGAGGTGAAGATACCGGAGGACCCGCTGAAAAGAGTGATAGGCCAAGACGGAGCCGTGAAGATTGCGAAGATAGCCGCAAAGCAGCACAGACACCTCCTTCTGGTCGGTCCCCCGGGAACAGGCAAATCGATGATAGCTCAGGCGCTCTCTTTCCACCTGCCTGAACCTTCGGAAGAGATAAGAGCGGTGCATAATCCCGAATACCCGGAAAAGCCGTTTGTAGAGATAAGAAGAAGTGCGGATGTTATACAAGAAAGAAAGGAGCTTGAGGAGACTCAGGGAGAATTGATGGGGCCGCAGAAGGTTCCGACCGATGTAGCGGAGGAACTGGGTTACAGGTGTCCCCACTGCGGAGAATACTCTCTGCCGGAGGAAAGAATCTGCCCGAAGTGCGGAAAACCCAAGATAAGGGGCATACAGAAGTACGGTAACAGCCCTTTTACGGACCTTTTCGGAGGCGTTGTCGAGGCAACCATGAGCCAGCTCGTACCAACACCGAAAAGAGTGGAGAGAACAATACCCTTCAAGGATGGGGAGAAGATAATAGTCTATGAGCCGGCGGGAGAAAATATAAGGGTGCTGGACGAGAAAGCTCTGAAGAAGAGAAGGGAGATAAGGCTGTCCAGACCCTATAAGGTCATCGTTCCCCTTGACAGGAACCCGTTTGTTCTGGCAACAGGCGCAAGCGAGACCGAATTGCTGGGAGATGTGCGCCACGACCCTTACGGCAGCCACCCTCAGTTGGGAACGCCACCATATGAAAGGGTCATAGCCGGAGCTATACACGAGGCTCATGAGGGCGTTCTTTTCATAGACGAACTGCCTCATCTCGGGCATCTCCAGAGGTTCATACTGACGGCTATGCAGGAGAAGAAATTTCCGATAATAGGTAGAAACCCACAGAGCGCCGGAGCAAGCGTGAAGGTCGAAAACGTGCCCTGCGATTTCATATTCGTGGGAGCGTGCAACATACAAGACCTTCCGAATGTGCTTTCACCCCTGAGGTCGAGGATAATCGGCTCGGGCTATGAGATTCTGGTGCGCACATACATGAAGGACAGCGATGAGAACAGAGAAAAGATGGCACAGTTCGTAGCACAGGAGATAATAAAGGACGGGCGGATACCTCATGCGAAAAAGGAGGCCGTGGAAGAGCTGATAAGGGAGGCGAAAAAGAGGGCGAAGGATATTGACGGTGCCAAGAATGCGCTCACCCTCCGGCTGAGGGAGATGGGTGGGATCGTGAGGAGCGCCGGAGACCTCGCTGTGATGGAGGGTTCCGAGTCCATAGAGGCAAAACACGTGAAAGAGGGCATAAAGAGGAGCAGAACCGTTGAAGAGCAGATAAAGGAGAAGTACGGCTCGTATCAGGCAGGAGTTTCGAAAGATATCAGCACATCACAGAAAGCGGTGAGCCCTTACTATTACTGGAATGAGAACGAGAACCCGCCGGGTTATGAGTGAAAATGAGGCCAAATGAAGAAGATTGACAAACAAACTGACTGACGGACAGTCTCATATGAAAGGCGCGGAAAAGAACGGGGCATCGGCGATAAACTTATAAATCGTAAATAATATTCCTCCCCATGACGGGAATCCCTGAGACCTCATGCATGCCGGTGGAAGCCGGGTTCCGGCAGGGAGTGTGCGGCGTTGTTGAGCGGTATTTCAATCGGGCTTGGCTACATTGCAGTAGGAAAACCAAATGGAGCATTAGGTCGATTCGGGCTGATATTGAGTTTAGTGGGCATCACTTTGATATGGGCGTGATATAATGCAATGGAGAAAAAATAATATTTCTAAGAGATACCTGAATTATTTCACAAAATCAGGAAATAAATGGGATTTGATATTATTATTTATAGCTATCTTATTCCCATTAATCTTATTTTTTATCTATAAACAGGATGTGTTCAAATTAATTTTTTTCGAAATTTTTGGCATCCTCTTAGTACTGATGACACATTTTAAGATGAAAAGTACAATCCTCAGCTACCCCAAATACATTCAGTGGAATGAAAATGGGATTTACATAATAAATTATAAGAATAAAAAACAATACACACCGTGGAACGATATAAGGTACATCAAAAAACTGAAAAAGCTCGACCCAAAAGTATCTTATGCTGAGGATTACATTGTCGAAAGAAAGCATATATGGGATGCTCAATATCTCCTAGACCCGAAAATCGGTGAGGAAGTCTATTACGAATGGCTGAAATACAAGGAGTGATGAAAGATACTAAATGAGAGCTATGTTCGGAACAGGTAGCGCGGCAAAAAGCAACCTTTAAATAAAAGAAAGATGTAGGTATTTTCATGACAAAAGCGGAAGAGAAGGATAAGAATTACGAGTTCTACATAAACGCAGATCTCAGCGAATATGCTGGAAAGTGGATTGCCATAGTGGATGCTAAAGTTGTAGCTAGCGGGGACAGGGCGGATGAAGTTTACAATGAAGCGAAGAAAAGATATCCTGACAGGATAATAGCCATAGACAAGGTACCTACCGACGACGTTCTTGTTTTATAGGTGAGGAAGATGCCTATAGAATTCAGTTATAGGAAGATGGAAAGCTCTCTGGTTGGCACTATAGAAAGGCCTGTAGCGGAGATTCTCATGCAAACCCCTCAAGGAGAGTGGATAGAGTTCCATCCGTTCATAGATTCAGGTGCTGACATAATCCTCCTCCCATATTCCTTTGGGTTAATGCTCGGACTGTCGAGGGATTTCGGAGAGATAAAGGAGCTTAAAGGTGTCAGAGGCATAGGTCTGCCTGTAGTGATATCCAAGGTGAAAATGAGGATAGGA
>WALJ01000113.1 GCA_015522885.1 Thermoplasmata archaeon | reverse complement strand
TCAATCCCTGAGCATGAAATCTTCCACTTTATCTTTTGCTTTTTCTCTCTTTTCCTGATGCTTTTTAAGGAAATCGTTGATTTTTTCGGTCAGTTCCATCTTGCACTGTCCGCAGAGCCTTTCGCCGTTCCTGCATTCGTCTCGTATTTTCTTCAGTTTATCATCGTCAGGCTCGAACATATATGAGAAATAGCGGTACACCATGCAGACATCTGGATTTCCCCCGT
Source organism: Thermoplasmata archaeon (assembly GCA_015522885.1). Taxonomy (GTDB): domain Archaea; phylum Thermoplasmatota; class Thermoplasmata; order WALJ01; family WALJ01; genus WALJ01. The sequence continues at coordinate 1,782 of WALJ01000113.1, read as the reverse complement.
TCTTTCTCTGCTCTTCAACCGACACGGCTCCGCCTGTGAGAGCCTTTCCTATCTTCTTCTTTACCTGTTTCGGCGTATCGGTGGTGTATACGGTCGCCTCAGGAACCGAGGAGGACATCTTGTCCCCGCCTAAAAGCGACGGAAAGAGTTTGCAGTACATCATTGTCGTTTTCGGATAACCTAAGAAGGGTGCGACATCCCTAGTAACCCTGAAATGGGGGTCTTGGTCTATTCCGCAGGGAACTATGCAGTTCGTCGGCTCACCCCCGAGCTCCGAGCCTATGAATGCGGGAGCGCTCTGCATGCTCGTGTAAAATATTTCGCCGATATTGCTGGAGTTCTTGAACCCGAAGACCGCTTTTGCAGTGGAAAATGTGATTCTCTTGGCCGTTCTGAGAGCCAGAGGATAGAGATGATGTATGTACTCCGTATCGAGGAAGATGTGCGTTTTTTCAGGGTCGAAGCCCAGAGCAATGATGTCCAGTATGTTCTCGTATGCGTATTCCCTCGCTTTTTCGAGGTCAAGCCCGTCTTTGAAAAGGAACTTCTCGTCATCTGTTATCTGGAAGTACAGCTCGGCATCAAAGACATCCTGCATCCATTTGGTGAATATCCACGGCATTATATGGCCGAGGTGCGTCATTCCCGATGGCCCCCTGCCGGTGTAAAGATAGAACGGCTTTCCTTTTTCGTACTCGTCCAGAGTTTTTCCAAGATCTCTGTGAGAGTAGAAAATGCCTCTTCTGAGCATGAAATGCGGTTCCGCATACTTGGAAATCCTGTTTACAAGCTTATTGTCTATCGGAGATGTCCCGAACTTCTTCATAAGTTCGTCGTAGTCTATCTCGCCTGAGACTTCCCATGGGGTCACCGTGAACTCGGCCATGCTATTGGCAGGAAGATATACTAAATAAACCTCACTGTTTCCCCGTGAAATGGAGCACTCACTTCATAGTCGGCGCAACGATAGGCCTGATATTCGCAAAATACACGGGAATGGAGTATATCCTCATGGCATCGGCAGGAGCGCTCTTCGGGGTACTTCCCGATGCAGACATAATTCTGTCCGCACTGCACATCGCAGAGCACAGAGGTGCATACAGCCACAGTCTGGGCTCAAGCGTAATTATGGCAATTATCACTTCTCCTATCGTATATCTGTTCTTCGACTTCACGATTAAAGAATCGGCATACCTCGGGGCTCTGGCATTCACGGCATCCTTCTTCCATACCCTCGCGGATACGATGACCTATTCGGGAACAAGAGCACTCTGGCCGCTTTCAGATAAGAAATACAGGGGATTTGTGAGGTTCAATAATATACCTGCAAACCTGTTTATAATCGTTCTGTGTATTGTTCTTCTCTATTTTCTGGGCTTTTTCTCAGAGGGCTTATCGTTTGTCAGAAAGGCTTGAAAATCGTACTGTTGCAAGGCTCGATGCGGAAGCCGGGATTATAGTCGGAGACATAACTTTCTAAACTAATGATGTCTCTGACTGGTAGTCACGAAGGAGAATTATGGAGGAATTCTCCTGACTATTACTCCTTTTCAGGAGTAAAGCTCGGAGCTGTCGCTCCTCCTACGTCCTTCCGCAAGGAAGGTCTACTCGGAACTCTCGTTCCTCCTCTAGCCCTCTAAAAGAAGGCGAAGCGAGCTAAGGAAGGGCATCTGTCCTGCAATATAAGTTAACAAAGTCAGGTCGGCGACTATAAAAGCCTCGAAACGATGTTTGAAGGAATGGTCTATGGATTATTCACATATCTTTTCCTTACATAAGGGG
>WALJ01000112.1 GCA_015522885.1 Thermoplasmata archaeon | reverse complement strand
TATATGGATTGCTTAGAAGTTAGATTAAAAGAAGGTGTTGAAAACTTTTCGGATAAAAAATACATATTAAGAACTAGAGATGCAAATAAAGAACTAATAGACGTACTTAAGACTATGGGAAAAAATGATCATTACCTTGCATTTATTGATCCAGAAGGTATGGAAGTAAATTGGAGTACGATGGAAGAACTTTTGAACCATCGGGGAGACATCATCTTTAATTTTACTACGGGTATAAAGAGAGTGTCCGAGGCGGGCCAAATTGAAAAAATGAACAAATTTTTTGGATGTGAAGAATGGAAAGGATTAAAAACCCATGAAGAATTTGTTGATTTATACATAAAAAGGATAACTTCTATCTCTAAAAGAGTGGTTATGACCGCAGATATAAAAAGAACTCGGAACGAGAAAAAATATACTCTTCTTTTCGTTGCCCCAAAGACAGGGGGAGAAAACCCTTGGCTTAAAAATATTGTAAATCATCTGAATGAGCGAATAGCGAAAAACTATGAAAAAGAAGTAAACAATATTTTGGCAATATTAAATGGTGACCAAAAAATGTTGGATGATTTCCTCAATCCCGGAATGAGAACACTAGATGATTTTCTTGACTAAGATAGCTATTTAATGATATCTCCTTTTTCGCAACCCTTATTAACTCCCCTTCATCTGAGCCTTTTATGGTAAAGCTGTATGCAGTAGGAACCGCTGGCTCGGGAAAGAGCACCTTCATCGGAGCGTTTGCCGCATGGATGGAGGAGCAGGGTTTCCGATATTCGATAATAAACCTTGACCCGGGAGCGGATGATCTTCCCTATGAAGCGGACATAGACATCAGGCGGTGGTTCACCCTTCCCGAGATAATGAAAGAGTACGGCCTGGGACCGAACGGAGCGCAGGTTGTCGGTGCGGACATGGTCGCCCTGAAAATAGACGAGATGAAGGAAGAGCTGGAGAGAACGAGCTATGATTATGCGCTCATCGACACCCCGGGACAGCTGGAACTGTTTGCGTTCCGAGAATCCAGTGAACAGATAATCCGCAGGCTTGGTAACGAAGATGCCATGCTCGCATTTCTCTTTGACCCCCTCCTTTCAAGAGAGGCCTCTGGCTTCGCATCACTGCTGATGCTCTCTGCTACGGTGCATTTCCGATTCCATCTTCCGTTCGTGAGCCTTCTTGGCAAATCGGACATTTTGAGTACCGAGGAGAAAGATAGGATAATGAAGTGGAGCACAGTGGAAGGCTCTCTTTACGATACTCTCATGGAGCAGGAAGATATGAAGGGACATTTTAGCTTTGAGATTTTCAAGGCTATGGAGAATCTTGGGACATACAAAAAGTTGATACCTCTGTCTTCGATGACCGGTGAGGGAATCACAGATGTTTACTCCATAGCACAGGGAATATTCGGAGCGGGCGAAGATTTGAGCGCGGATTGAGCATGCCGTGGGCTTTAGCCGATGAAGAACCCAAGCGCAGCAAGCTGGGAGGTATGAGAATCACAGTCAGCGACACAAGTTTCCAAACTTATGCTGTCCCTGACTGGCAGTCCCGAGGGAGAATTCCAAAGAAATTCTCCTGACCATTATTCCTTACCCATTCCTGCAAAAAGAAAGTTTGTCAAGATTGTCTTCAGTCAATCTAAAATTTCTTATAATGGCCCTTTTCTGCAGTTGAGAACTCCATGTTCAAAAGGAAAAAAGAGAAGAAAAATACCGCGCCGTCTCCGGTAATCGACCTCAATTCGCATACTTTCGAGGCCGTGCTCCGTAAGACCGAGAATTTCGTCGTCGACTGCTGGAATACCCACTGCGTGCCGTGCCGAAGGGTACATCCGATGATCGAGGAGATGGCCGTGAAGTTCAAAGGGAAGATAAGCTTCGGAAAGCTTAATACGGATGAATATGTTGAGGTTGCCGTGAAATACGGAGTTATGAGCGTACCGACCATACTCGTGTTCAAGAACGGAAGGAAAAAGGGAAGCATAACGCACATAGGCACGAAGGACGAGCTTGAAAAGGAGATATTGAGGATTTTGGAGGTTTGAATATATGAGAGACTATCCCGTAAAGAGAGGTTTCAAGAAGAAACTCGAAGGAAGCGGGCTCAGGCAGACGATGGAGGAGTACTTCGAGAACGTGAGGGAATCGGGCGAAGAGATACACGCATCATACGGTGCCATGCACAGCATAAAGGCGAAATACGACGGGAAAAGGCTGTGGGTCGAGACCGAGACCGACCCGAAGGCAAGCGACGAGCTGGCTCTGGACACGATACGGAACTACAACAAATTTCTCGAAAAGGCCACTGGCTACAACGCAAAGGAGAGAAAGAAGCTGGCTAACAAAGAGGCAAAAGGCTGATATCTTGAAAGTTGCGGTTATAGCCTTTCAGGGCGATGTCTCGGAGCATATCAGGATTACGCAAAAGGCGATGAAAGAACTCGGTATTGAAGGTTCTGTCACAGCTGTTAGAAGGAAGGAGCAGCTCGAAGGAGCGGAGGCGCTCATACTTCCGGGGGGAGAGAGCACGGCAATCTCGAAGAGACTGGTGTCCGGCGGGCTAGATAAAGCGATAATAAAGATGGCGGAGGAAGGCAAAGCCATCATGGGCACATGTGCAGGCTGCGTTCTCATGGCAAAAGAAGGTGACGAAGAGGTGGAGAAAACAGGAACCGAACTCCTCGGCCTCATGGACATGAGAGTGAACAGGAATGCCTTCGGAAGGCAGAGGGAGAGCTTCGAAGCGGAGCTTGAAATGGAAGGCATAGGCAATATCGATGCCGTCTTCATAAGAGCTCCCGCGATAACGGATTCATGGGGCGAATGCCGAATAATCTCAAGCTTCGATGGGCTCGGGGTTGCGGCTGTTCAGGGAAAGATGACGGCCCTCTCGTTCCATCCGGAATTAACGGATGACACAAGGATACATGTGAAATTTCTGAAAATGGCGATGGAACCATGAAAAAAGAGATAAAGCCGCAGGATATTCTCCGCATATGCAGGAAGACACGGCCGAGAGGATAAACGAGGTCCTCGATGAACTCAGGGAAATAGGTGATGACGAAACGATATTGGTCGAAGGAGATAAGGACAGGGATGCGCTCCGCTCACTCGGGGTGACCGGCAGCATAACGGTCCTCAATGACGGTCATTCCATGGTTGAGACATCGGAGATGCTCTCTCGTTCCTTCGAAAAGGTGTATATAATGACGGATTGGGACCGAAAGGGAGGGCAGCTCGGAAGAGCGCTCTCCGAACAGCTTACTGCACTCGGGGTGGCTTTTTCCACGGAAGAGAGGAGGAAGATGGCATATCTCTGCAAAAAGGACATAAAGGACGTGGAAAGTCTTCCGGCACTGCTGGAGAGGATTGGGGTGGAAAATATCAACTGTTAAATACCAGTGTATCGTCCAAGTCCCATGCTTGATATCAAAGTCCTGAGGGAGCGCCCCGAAATCGTGAAGGAATCCCAGAGAAGGAGGGGGAAGGATGAGAGCGTAGT